>JBCCRX010000035.1:0-26612 GCA_039201015.1 Bacteroidota bacterium
GAGGAGGAGAAGGAAGAAGAGCAAGACGAAGAAGAGCAAGAGGAGGAAAATGATGAAGCAGTCGCCATAGACTGGGAAGGCTTTGAGCGTCGTTTGGTCGTTTTGCCGCCCGATGCAGGAAATATTGGTCGTTTGTCGGCAGCAGAAGGTAAATTGGTCTATGTCCGCTATCCAAATTCTGGAGAAAGCGAAGGTCAAAGTAACCTAATGTATTACGATTTGGAAGAGCAAGAAAGCAAAAAAATCATGGATAATGTGAGGAGTTACGATATTAGCGCAGATGGCAAAAAGCTATTGGTGATGAGTGGTTCTCGAATGGGAATTATTGACCTTGGCGAAGGGAAACAATTAAAAGAAACTTTGCCACTTAGTAAGATGGAAATGATCGTCAATCCGAAAGAAGAATGGCAACAAATTTTCAATGATACTTGGCGTTTCCAACGCGACTTTTTCTACGACAAAGACATGCACGGTGTGGATTGGGATGCTATGAAAACGCAATACGGTGAGTTGGTGCAGTACGCCAACAATCGCAATGATTTGAATTTCATTATTGGTGAAATGATCGCAGAATTGAACGCTTCTCACTCTTATCGAGGTGGTGGCGACCAAGAATCAGCCGATCGAAAAAGTGTTGGATACTTAGGCGTAGATTGGGCGAAAGAAGGCGATTATTTCAAGGTCAAAAAAATCATTAGAGGTGCTGAATGGGACAATGAAGTGCGTTCTCCATTAGACATTCCAGGTGTGGCCATTGAGGAAGGAAGCTATATTCTAGCTGTCAATGGCATTGCTTTGAATGATTATACCGATCCTTGGGCGGCTTTTGAAGGTCTAGCAAATGAAACAGTGGAAATTACTTACAACAATCAGCCGTCTTGGGAAGATGCAGAGACTACTTTGGTCAAAACACTTTCTAGCGAAACTCGCTTGCGCAATTTGGCTTGGATAGAAGGCAATAGAAAACGCGTAGAGGAAGCTTCTGATGGAAAAATTGGATACATTTATGTACCAAGTACTGGCTACGATGGACAAAATGAATTGGTGCGACAGTTTTACGGACAATGGGATAAAGAAGGACTAATTGTAGATGAACGCTTCAACAATGGTGGACAAATTCCAGATCGCTTCATTGAGCTTCTGAATCGCAAACCATTGGCTTATTGGGATGTACGCGACGGCAAAAACTGGCAGTGGCCACCCGTGGCTCACTTCGGCTCAATGGCAATGCTGATTAATGGTTGGGCGGGTTCCGGCGGCGATGCTTTCCCTGACTATTTTAGAAAAGCAGAACTAGGTCCGCTCGTTGGTGGCAGAACTTGGGGCGGTTTGATTGGTATTTCTGGTTCACCTTCTCTGGTGGACGGTGGTCGCGTCACCGTACCGACTTTCCGCATGTACAATCCAGACGGTACTTGGTTCAAGGAAGGCTACGGTGTTGATCCAGATATTGAAGTGAAAGAAAACCCGACTCAGTTGGCCAAGGGTGTGGATACGCAATTGGAGAAATCTATTGAAGTGGTCTTAGAGCAGATTGAGGAGAAAGGGGCAATTCATCCGAAAACGCCTGCGAAAGAAGATCGCTCTCGGGTGATAAAGCCTTAGTAAATATCGAATTAAGTCTTGCACAAATTTAGCAAGACTTAATTTTGACAAATACTGAAATCATAGAGCTTATCCGCCTAATCTTGATACAGTGAGGCGGATAGCTTCACAAATTTATTTAAGTGATAATTCTAGCAGACATCACGCTAACTGCTTCGCCGCTTATTCACCCCGTGAATTGATTTATCGATTACCAATTGAGTACAATAGAATTTTATCGCTCATTGATTATGAGTGTTTAGTGTCTAACTTTCGCCCTATCGCTTATGTGATTGAAGCGTTTTTCTGAAAAAAACATAAGTCTTATTTGCTCTTAAGTGTCCTTAAATGTTTCAGAAAAAATGATACTTTACAGTTCATCAGCTACAAAATGGCACCTTGAATTTCATAAGAAAACCTTTTGTGGTTGTGACCTTTCAAAAATTCAAAAATCACATAAATTTTAATTAGAAAAACTAAGCCATGCCAAAAAAAAGCTCAAATAAAAAAAATCCAGAAGTGCACGAAGAACTCAAAGGTTTCGACATCAACATCAATGAATTTGGGGAAGTATCTTCTAGCATTCAAGTGGATAAAATTAATGAATTTTTGAATGAGAAGGTGGAAGATAAGAAGCTAAAAGAAGCCCAAGAACAAGACGAAAACGAAGAAAAGCAAACAGAAGAGAAGAAATAAGGTGCGACACGCATCAATTGAGCGTTTTGAAGCGTTATACAGTTTAGTATTTTTCATATATGAATAAAAATTCGTATATGACAAAAACAGTCTATAGGCTTACCCGTCGTATTTCACAGTGCTACTATTGAACTCATACTGAAATTGGAAATACTTTGTGCTTTTGTATCGGAAACAATCGTGACAAAGCATTCGATATTCGGTCTATTATTACGAATGACAGACCAATAATATCTAGCAATAATCGGTTATTATTTTTGTGGAAAAGCTTTGAATCTGCTTTCTCTTTTTCACGAAAAACTCCAGTATAAAATGAAATTGGTATGAGTAGAATTCTACTATTGTCTATTATAAGTTGTTTTAGTCTCACCTTTGCTTGGTCACAATGCGATCCTGACGGCACTGCTCCCGTATTCGATGCACCGCTGCCCGAAGCAACCATCAGCGTTTGTCCTGGCGACATTCCCGACCCTTTTGCGCTACCTGCGACCGATGCTTGCGACGGTGCTTTGACGAGTGCCTTTCCAGTGGATGATACGATCAGCACCAATGGTATTTGCAATGGCGGAACGATCACTAGACTTTGGACCGTGACGGATGCTGCTGGAAACAGCGAAGATTTTACGCAAACGATTAATGTAATAGCAGATACCGAAGCCCCGACGAGTGCCTTTGTGGTGGAAGATATAACGGAATTTTGTGGCGATAGCGATTTTCAAGAATGGGTCAACACACAGCGTACCAATCTACTAGCAGGTGCGAATGATGACTGTGGTTTGGAAAATATTTTTGATGATGCGCCCGACCGCTTGGACAATTGTGATACCGTTTTGGTGACCTTCACTTTAGAAGATGCTTGCGGCAATCAGACCAGTTACGCTGCTAATTATGCCTTGCTAGACAATGCGCCGCCTGCCTTTGATAATTTACCCGAAGATTTAGAATTGGGCTGTTCGCTTTCCCTGCCCGAAGTCCCTGATGTGACGGCGACTGACGTTTGTTCAGGTGTTATGGAAGTCCAATTTCAAGAAGATATTCGACAAGAAGACGGCGAGGATTGCAATAACTTTCAAGTGGTTCGTATCTGGACAGTGCTCGACAACTGCGGCAATATGGCAGTTGATTCGCAAGTCATTTCTTTAATTGATACACTCGCGCCGACTTTTGATTTACCCGCCGATGTCCTATTGAATTGCAATGAAGATGTAAACGATTTAAACATCACGGGTAACATTACCAACCTAAGCGACGATTGCGATACTGCACCCACTTCCAGTTTTAGAGATACAATCGTGGAGATCAATGGCGCGGCTCAACTGCAACGCATTTGGACGGCACAAGATGCTTGCGGCAATAGCAATGAAAAGATTCAACTTATCAGTATCAACGATACCATTGCGCCGACTTTTGTTGTGCCAGACGACATCACAACGGACTGCGGCGATATCGCGGATTTGAGTGTGACGGGTGAACCGAGCATGGTCATGGACAATTGCGACAATGATCCAACTGTAGAATTTGAAGATATTTTCACGGCAGGCAGTTGCGAAAGTGGTGGTGCCATTCAGCGCGTTTGGCGCGTGAGCGACGATGCGGGCAATGTCAATGAACAAATTCAGCGCATTAGTATAGATGATGATGTTGCGCCTATCATTAGCACACCTGCACAAGACGAAACGATCAATTGTGTAGATACCGCTTCGGCCAGCGCGGCTTTTAATGCTTGGATTGCGGCTATGGGAAATGCCGTAGCAAATGATAATTGTACTAATAATGAAAATTTAATTTGGTCTGCTTTCAATACAGGAACGACCGAGCCAGCCAATTTATCCGAAGCAGGTTGTCTTGATCCAGAGTTGAACATCTATCGCCAACAAACAGTGGATTTTGTCGTCCAAGATGAATGCGGAAATACCCGTACGACTACGGCGACTTTTACGGTCACAGATAATGTTGCGCCCGTTTTTGCTTATTGTCCGCCCGACACCATGCTGACAGCAAACGACGGTGGCTGCGCGGCTAATTTCAGATTAGTGCCGCCTGTGGTCATTGAAAGCTGTGGCACTTTCGTGAGCAATTACCAATTTAGCATCACCGAAAACATCGAATCCGATTCGCCCAACAATCGAAATGTGCCCGTCAATACGGTTCGTTTGAGCTTTCCCGTCAATCCTTCGAGCAATTTTGCCAATGACGATGTGGTACTAGAGATTAATTTGACCAATGTGGATGCCGAACAAGCTCCCGAATTTTTCCACGTGCTTTCGGAAAGTGGGGATACGCTCGGACGCACCTTAAATGTATCGGCGCAATGTGGCAGTTCGCAAAGTATTTTCACCAATATCACCGCAACGCAAATCAATCAATGGGCGGGCAGCAATGCACAGGTTACTTTTTTCTTAGAACCCAATATCGTTGCCGATCAGCCAGGTCGTTTCTCGATCAATGATATTTGTGGTGGTTCGGAAGTGACTGCCAAATTAACCTTTGAAACGCTTTCTCCAAGCGGTGTTTCCTACGAATATCAAATCAACGAAGGTGCAAGACGACCTTTTTTGCTTGAAACACCTATCTTTGAAAGCCTGACGGGCGGAACGACAACGATCACTTATTACGCAACGGATTGCTCTGGCAATACGGGTACTTGCTCTTACGAAGTCAATATTATAGACAACGAACCACCAAGCATTACTTGTCCGAACGATACGATCTTGACCTTGAGCGGAACAGATTGCGTCGTATCGCATCAACTACCAATTCCGAATGTAGTCAACGATAATTGCACGACCGCTTCTAACAATCTCATTACTTTGCCCAGCGACAGCAGCGACGCGCTATTGAGCTTTTTCTTTGACCCAGACCTGAACGACTATTTAGCCAATGACGAAACCTTCAATTTTACTGGACTAACGCCCAATGCCCTCAATCCCGTCACCCTAATTCTCTCCGTTCGTGCCGATATTGACAATGGCAATGGTTTCTTCAATATTTTTGGAGAAGGTGGCACTTTTTTAGGCTTGACTAAAATAGGAGAAGCAGGTGTTAGTTTTGGAGATTGCGATAATTTTAGCACGACTACTGTAACGATTTCACCAGAATTGTACAATGACTGGGCGGCAGATGGCACAGTTACCATTCAAGCCATATCCAATGGCGCGATTCCCATTCCGCCAGGTGGTCCAGGCGACGGTGTAAATCCGTGTGATCCTGCTGCGGTAGATGGCGATGGCGATACCGATGGACAAAGCATGATATTCGCTAGTCTTGCTTTCGATGATACGGAATACGAATATTATCTAGAAGGTGCGACGACGGTTGCCCCAAACATTATTCAAAACAATGATCCGCTGCCTGTCATTGATTTCAATGTAGGTATAACGCAAGTCTTCTACGTAGTAGCCGATGATAGCAACAATCGAGATACTTGCTCCTTCAATGTCACAGTGCTGGATGAAGAAATGCCCGTAGCGCGCTGTGCAGGAACAACCGTTTCTATCAATCCTTCGGGAGTGGATGCAGATACTTTGCAAGTGATAGATTTGGATGCAGGAAGTAGTGATAACTGCGGCTTGGATAGTCTGTTTTTGACGCCAAGCATTTTTGATTGTAGCTTTGTGGGGCGCGATACCGTCAATGTAATGCTTACTGTCATAGATAAATCGGGCAATCAAAGTAGTTGCCAAGCGCCCGTTCGCATCATTGCAGAAACACCCGAACCAAGCTATTTTATTCCACCTTGCGGCGGCGATACGCTCTACCTTTTCGCCAATCCACCCGTCAGCACGGGCAACAATGTCTATACCTACGCTTGGTCGGGGCCAGAAGGTTTTGTTTCCAATCAGCAAAATCCAATCATTCCCAATATAGATGACAACAATGCAGGTTCTTATCAAGTAACCATTACAGGCATCACGGAATGTACCGCAACGGGCATCATTGAAGTGGCTATCAATGATATTCCAATTACCCCTGATTTAATTGTTCCAGAAAAGTTGTGTTCCAGCGAAGATTTGGTCTTGATGACTTCCATTGCACCGCAAGGCGTAGAAGTGCGCTATAAATGGTTCAGCGGTATGGCACCCAATGGTTCGCCGCTCGGTACGACCATGTCGCCTTCCTTGACTTTGGCAGCTAATACTTTAGCAACTGGAGATGAAAACTACTACATCATCGTAGAAGTAGAAGGTTGCGAATCTTCTCCTTCCCTTACTCAAACGGTAGAAATCATTGAGCAGCCCGTCGCAGTCGTCATCGAGCCCAATCCAGACCCAATTTGCGAAGGTGAATCTATTGAGTTGGGTACATTCGTCACGGGTGCAGGTTTGCTTTATGAATGGAAAGGGCCAGATGGTTATATCTCCAACGCCCAAATTCCACCCGTCATCAATAATACAACGGTGGACAAAGACGGCGTTTATACCCTTCAAATCACGAGAGATATTTGCGTATCTCAACCTGCGAATGTAGTCGTCACGGTTCGTCCAAAACCACAAACGCCTACCTTGAGTATCAGAGGCGGAAAATGTGAAGGCGATGAAGTGACCCTCAGAATGAATATTTCCAATGCTACGGTCTATCGCTGGATTGGGCCAGACGGAACGCGGACTACGGCGATTAATGAACTGATACTGAGTGATGTGACCGAAGCAATCAATGGCCAGTGGCGTGGTTTTGTGACCCAAGGCGGCTGTGATTCGGATGAATCCAATCCTTTGATGGTTGATATTAAACCGACACCGCTCTTAGCCATTTCTGCTAATCCAAACCCGATATGCGCAAGGGAAGATTTGCAACTAAGTGCTTCTCCTACCCTGAACGGTGCGTTGTACGAATGGTCTGGCCCAAACTATTCCGCTGTTGGTCAAAATCCAATTGTCAACAACATTCGACCCAACCAAGCAGGTACTTATAGCTGTAAAATGACAACGGCAGAAGGCTGCATTGTAGAGCGATCAACGGAGGTAGATGTAAAAGAAAGTGTTCGTATTACGGGCATCAGCAATACAGCAGTAGAAGAATGCTTGACTGGCCCAACTGACATTGATTTGGTGGTCAGTGTTTTTCCGCTGGATGACGGCACTTATGAATACGAGTGGACTGGCCCTAATAACTATCTGTCGCGCGATAGTACCGCCACTATTCCAAATGCAACAGAAGAAGACAGCGGCGATTACAGCGTATTCATCACGACGGCTGAAAACTGTAATTCTACGACAGAAACAACGACCGTAGATGTCAAAAATCCGCCAGCGACCCCCGAAACGCCCGAATTGATTGAAACCACGCAACCACCTTTTTGCGAAGGCGACATCATCACTTTCAAAACCACACCTTACACAGGTGAAAATGTAGAATACATTTGGTCAACGCCAGGACAAGGCGACCGAACCACCAATGTGCCGACCTTGACGATTAATAATGTCAACATCAATGATGACGGCGACTATGCAGTCAAAGTGATCGTGGACGGTTGTATTTCTCTACTTTCGGGCGTTGTTCCAGTGGATATTAACATTGTTCCCGAAATTCTGGCTTCTAGCAATAGCCCAATCTGCGAAGGCGAGCAGCTAGAGTTGGAAGCAGACTTTTTGGAAGGTGCGGAATATGAATGGACTGGGCCAGGCGCGCTCAATTCTTCCAATAATAGTCCGATTTATCCAAATGCGCAGCCTAACGTTCACTCTGGTACTTATCGCGTGAAAGCCATTGTGGATGGCTGTTCTTCACCCGTTGCAAGCGTAGATGTAGAAGTAAATGCCATTCCACAAACACCATTAGCTGTCAATAATGGACCAGTTTGCATAGATGCCGAAGATGCTGCCCTGCGTTTAGCTGTTCCGATTGTGAGTTCTACGGCGGGCGCGACTTACACTTGGTTCGACCAATCCATGAACAGGATTCGAGAGAACGAAACGGGTTTGGTCTTTACGTTAAATAATTTTGAAGACTATGGAGAAGGCGACTTTTCTTTTTCCGTTCAAGCCGCTATCAATGGCTGTGAATCAGAAATTTCTGAACCGACTACCGCTACTTTTAATACTATTCCTGTGAATACCGCTTATGCGGGCGAAGACGTCACGCTCTGCGAGAGCCAAGCTATTGAATTGGATGCCACTGCACCCACGATTGGCTTTGGTGTCTGGGAACAATTGGCGGGCGATACGGTCACTATTGCCAATCCAGATGATCCTGAAACCGCTATTTTTGATCTAGGGGAAAGCGGAACTTTTATCTTTAGGTGGAAGCTGACCAATGGTGCGTGTGTGGACTATTCGCAAGATGAAATCACGATTTTGGTCAATCCTGGCGCGGTTGCGGACGCAGGCGTGGATATAGATACTTGCCGAGTTGCTAGTTTGCGTTTGGATGCGGATGAACCGCTTGTTGGTCAGGGCAAATGGACGCAATCGGAAGGTCAGTCCAATTTCGTTACGATAGTCGATATTTTCGATCCCAATACAGAACTGACGGGCTTAGCACCTGGGAATCAATACTTTTTCACTTGGGAAGTGCTAGGCGGGGTCTGCGGCGAATCTTCCGATGAAGTTTCGGTAGTCGTCTCTAATGGCTTTTCTTATGCAGGAGAAGATTTCAATGATTGTGGAGACGGCTGTGTGAATCTGGAGGCGGAAGAACCGACTTCGGGTGTTGGAAAATGGTCTAGTCCAAATGATAAAATTAATTTCAATTCAGATACCGATCCGACAACTTTGATTTGTGATTTAGAGATTGGCGAAAATGTATTGATTTGGACGGCGGACAATGGTGCGTGTGGTGATGCTTCGCGCGATACGGTCATCGTTAATTATCAACCACTAGCACTTGCTAATTCGGACACTATTAGCGTTGCTTTTGCGGGTATTACAGAGGTAGATGTCATCGCTAATGACAATGTGGTTTCGCCTTCTTTCACCGTTACCATTCTAGATACACCCGCCAATGGCGAATTGGAAATCGTAGGCGAAGGCGTCTTTGAATATCGCGCTGACAGCAATTTCGGTGGCATGGATGGTTTCTCTTACGAGCTTTGTACGGCAGGCTGCGAATGTTCGATTGCAGAGGTTTTTATTAATGTCGGTGGCGATGTGGCTTGTGGTCAAATCCCTTCTATCATTACCCCCAATAATGATAATGTTAATGATGAATTTATCATTCCTTGCTTGAGTGGCGACAATAAATTTCCAGAAAACGAACTCGTCATTTTTAATCAATGGGGCGACGAAGTCTATCGCGCGCGCGACTATCAAAACGATTGGCGCGGCACTTACAATAGCGAAGATTTACCCGATGGCACTTATTATTATGTCATGAATTTTGGAGATGGCAGCCGAGCAGTGAGCGGCTTTTTTCTCCTGCAACGATAAAGGAGAATGAACGATGAATCTTGAATAACGAATGACGAATTATGAAGTTTCCAATAGAACGTGTACTCCACTTTATAATTCAATATTCCTTGTTCGAATTTCGACATTAATTGAATAATGAATATCGAACGCTGAATATGGAATGAAGAAATCATGGAACTCGTTTTACTTAGCCAACTTCATCGTTCCGCGTTCCTTATTCGATGTTCAACATTAATTGAATATGGAATAACGAATGTTGAATATGGAATGAAGAAATAATGGAACTCGTTTTACTTGGCAACTTCATCATTCCACGTTCCTTATTCGAAGTTCGATATTCTTCCAAAACCGATTATATGCACAAACAACTTTTACTAATTTGTAAGTACGATCAGCATAGATTTACAAAATTTTTGAAATTTTGCAAATCGTTCTTAGCAACCATCGCAGTTTATAAACACAATGCGGTACGCTTATCTAAGCACAAATACCTCTTGTTTTCTCTTTTTTTCTTTGCTTGTACTTTTTCCTCTTTCGCCCAACAAGACGAACAATACACGCAGTTCATGTTCAACAAATTACGCTACAACGCGGCTTATGCAGGCAGCAATGGATCGCCGAGCGTTACGGCTATTCATCGAAGTCAGTGGATTGGTTTGGAAGGGGCACCCACTTCGCAAGTAGTGAGTTTTGATATGCCTTTGCTGAAAAATAGAATTGGCGTAGGTGGTAATGTGGTACGCAATGTGATTGGTGTATCGGAAGCCATTACAATTGATGGCAGCTATGCTTATCGGATTCCGTTGGGGCCTGGTATTATGGGATTGGGCTTGCAGGCATCGCTGCGCTATTTCAATACGGATTTTACGGATTTGACCGCTACCCAACCGATTGGCTCGGACAATGCCATTCCGATGGGCGTGCAAAGTAAATTTGTGCCGAATTTTGGATTGGGATTTTATTATCATACCGAGGAGTTTTATCTTGGTTTTTCCGCGCCGCGTTTGCTTCGAAACAATATTGATTTGGCAGATGACGAAGGCATCATTTCCAGAGAAATTCAGCATTTTTACGTCATGGGCGGCGTCATTATTGGAGAAGACGATTTCAAATTTCTGCCTCAGATGCTTATCAAATACAATCCGACCGTTCCCTTTGATGCGGACATCAATGCCAGCATTATTCTGCTGGATCGCATCACCATTGGGGCGACTTATCGGCTCGGGGGTTCAAAGGAAAAAGGCTTTGGGGAGTCTATTGGTGGGTTGTTTTCGGCTCAAGTCAATGATGATTTGCTACTCGGTATCTCCTACGATGCCACACTTTCTGATTTGAGAAATTTTCAGGATGGCAGCATCGAATTGGCTTTACGCATCAGTTTTGGCGATCGAGAAGATGCGCCCGATAAGGAATATGTGAATCCAAGGCATTTTTAATTGCTACCAATTTGTAGTACGACCCGATTACAGCATATATATTAGGGCGCACAAAAAATACTTGAATTGACCAGCACGTTATTGGAGACTAAACTACATTCATGAGAAACTTTTTACTAGGACTACTTTTACTCCAGAGCAGCTATTTTTTTGCACAACAGGCTATCCTAAAAGGTAAAATCACCGACCAAAAAACACAAGAAGGGCTGATTGCGGCGACCATTACGGCTGGCACAATCGGGACGGTAACGGATGCAGCAGGGCAATACGAATTGAGATTGGAAGCAGGGACATATCAAGTCAAAGTAAGCTATATTGGTTATCAAAGCTTTAGCAAAAACATTACCGTAATTGCTGATGAAAACAGGACATTGGACATTTCACTTGCTCCTTCCAATACCGTATTGGAAACCGCCACGGTCACCAGCGGACGCTACGAAAAACCGATCAGCGAAGTCACCGTTTCACTCGAAGTCCTGAAACCCGATTTGCTAGAAAGCAATAATACCGTTGATATTTCTTCCATTTTGACGAAAGTGCCTGGCGTACAAGTCATTGATGGACAAGCGAATATAAGAGGTGGTTCGGGCTACTCTTATGGCGCAGGCAGCCGTGTATTGGTGCTTATTGACGACATTCCTTTCCTTACCGCAGATGCAGGTTCAGCGAGTTGGCGCGACATCCCAACGGAAAATGTCTCCCAAATAGAAGTGGTGAAAGGCGCGGCTTCTGCCCTCTATGGTTCTTCTGCTATGAATGGTATTATCAATATTCGCACCGCTTATGCGACCGCAGAACCCGAAACCAAAATTACAAGTTTTGCAACTGCTTTTTTGAAGCCCAAAAATAGAGATTTGGCTTGGTGGGACAGCGCACCTGTGGAGTTGGGAGGTAGCGTGGTGCATCGCCAAAAATTTGGGAAATTTGATCTAGTGCTAGGTGGATTGTATTCCAATGAACAAGGTTTGGTGCAAGACAACGATCCTGAAGCGGAAGAAGCGGGCACTTTTCGCCGCTACGGGCGTTTCAATGCCAATTTACGCTATCGCATCAGCGACAAATTGAGCGTGGGTGTTGCTACGAACATCAATCGAGGGGAATCCAAAGATTTTTTCTTTTGGAATGGCATCGAAGAACTCTATGTCGGTTCGCAAGGCACTAAAACAGAAGGCAATCAATTTCGCTACTACATCGATCCTTTCGTCACCTATTTTGATCCAGCGGGCAATCGACACAAACTACTCGGACGCTTCTATGGTGTGGACAACAGCTTCAACAACGACCAATCCAACGGTGCGCAGTTGTTCTATGGCGAGTATCAATTTCAGCGGCGTTTTGAAAAAATTGGTTTGACGACAACGGCTGGTTTGGTCGCTATTGGTTCGACAACGGAAGCCGAACTTTATGGCGAAAACGAATACATCTCTCGCAATGCAGCCGTCTATCTACAATTGGAAAAGAAACTATTCGATAAGCTCAATATTTCTACAGGTTTCAGATACGAACAAAACACCTTAGAAAATGCCGCTTTCACCGATCCTTTTTCGGAAGAAGATGTGCCAGCGGGAGAGACCACCGAAGCGAAACCCGTCTTTCGCGTAGGTGCCAATTACCAAGCAGCAGATTTCACTTTCATTCGAGCTTCTTGGGGGCAAGGCTATCGCTTTCCGACCGTAGCAGAAAAGTTCATTTTTACGACCATTACGGCGGGCGTTAGTGCCGTCCCCAATCCACAGCTACAATCCGAAACGGGCTGGACAACTGAACTAGGCGTCAAACAAGGCTTCCGTCTGTCTGGCTTCGAGGGCTTCGTGGATGTCTCTGCTTTCTGGTCAGAATACCAAGACATGATGGAGTTCAATTTGGTAGTCAAAGAAAATATTTTCAGTGCTGTACCCTTTGGTTTTCAGTCGCGCAATGTGGGCAATACGCGCATTCGAGGTTTAGAGTTGACGGTGACGGGAAGAGGTTCGCTTTTTGGTTTGCCAACGACACTGCTGGCGGGCTACAACTTCATTGATCCTAAATTTAAAGAATGGGACGTCACGGGTAAAGGCTTACCTTCTGCCGCAGTTACGAGCGCACCGATTGGACAACAAAATGCCAAAAATTCTTCTTCGGACGAAAATATCTTAAAGTATCGCTCTCGCCACATCGCGACTTTTGATATGGAATCCAAAATCAAGCAATTTGCCATCGGCGTCGGCTTATCTTATAATAGCAATATGGAAGCCATAGATGCGGTCATTCAGCAAGACGAATTGGTGGTGCCAGGAGCAGCTGCTTTTCGCATGCAAGATGATGATGGCTATTTTTTAGTTGGACTGCGCGCCTCTTACCAGATCACACCCAAGATTAAATTCGCGGCGCTGCTCAATAATGCTTTAAATGAGGAATATTCCGTGCGGATTGGTGTGCTGGATGCACCGAGGAATGTGTCGGGGCGGTTAGAGATTGCTTTTTGACAGAAGCAACTTTTGAAGGGGAAAAAAGCCCTAAACCCTCCCTCCCATATTCTTCTGATACTTCGCAGGCGAAACGCGATATTTCCGCTTGAACAAACGCGTGAAGTAAGATAAGCTGTTGTAACCGCATTCTATACAGATTTCTTTGACCTTTTTTCTGGAGTATCGCAGCAGCGCACTGGCTTTTTTTAGGCGTTCTTCATTGATAAATTCAATTGGTGAAAGCCCCAACTCATTTTTGAATACACGATGAAAATTGGATTCACTCATGTAAGCTTTTCGACTGAGTTCCGTGACGGTGATAGATTTGTCTAGATTATTTTGAATATAATCAACGATAGACGCCATAGCATTGGAAGTAGCTAGCAATTTGGCATTGTTTTGATAATGTATTTTCGTCTCCGTTTGCAGCATCCGAATGATAAGTTCCTTCAGAGTAAACTCTACGAATAAGTCCCTAGAAGGATGATTTTCCGTAAAATAGAACAGCAAACGATGTATAATTTGGTGCAAAACCGCATCGTCCGTAAATTTGAAAGCATCCTCCGAAAACAACCATTCCTTAGCATCTGCTTTTTGCATGGTTTCATTCATCAACTGCACAACGCGATCAATTTTTTCTTCTGAAATGGTCATGGCCAAACAGCGCGTTGGATTGTCGATGCGGGCTTCTGGAAAATCAATACACATCAATTCATTGGCGGGTAAGATCAAGGATTCGCCAGGCAAAAAATCAAAAGAAGGACGATCTTCTAGATGCATCACCTTTTTTCCTGTCAACATACTCGCTAGTACGGGCTGGTCAAATCGCAACAGGACTTGCTCTGCTTGCTGATGGGTTTCAAAGACGTGCATTTCTGCATTGGTGAGGCTATAGGTCGTTTGATTTTCCACCAGCGTTTGCAATTTTCTTTTCTGAAAAAACGCATCATTCAACTTCATAATCCAAACATATTTCAATTTTAGCAGTAAAATACGAACTTATTGGGAGATTACAATATTGATTCACCAAATATATAACCAAAAATTAAGACTAATAATTATATGATTTAAGAGGATTGTGCATTTTATTGATAGGATACTGCAAACAACAAATGTAATTCCGTATTTAATTTTGTGGAAAGTTAGTTTAGGAATGATGAAATAATAAATTATAAATATAGGACTAGCTTATTTTTTTCTTAGTTGAATTTTAAAAGAAGGAATATTGTGGATACTATGACTGATTTTAAAGTTCAAATAAGGGAAAAAGAAGCAGGCAGATGTTGTAAGTTATTGTTTTATTATTCCTTAGTAAAACTATTATCAATTTTTTAACGAAAAACTTAGATCATTATGAGTACGACTGTAGCAACGGCTAAAGATGCTCTTCTGAAGCCAAAATTCAAAGATCAGTACGAAAACTATATCGGTGGTAAATGGACCGCCCCGACGCAAGGTCAATATTTTGAGAACGTCTCTCCTGTGGATGGCAATAGCTTCACGCGCATCCCTCGTTCTACGAAAGAGGACATTGACAAAGCAATAGATGCAGCTTGGGCGGCTGCACCTGAATGGAACAATTCCTCCGCCGCACACCGCAGCAATTTGCTCCTAAAAATTGCAGATGTAATGGAGCAAAATCTGGATGCCCTCGCCAGAGCAGAAACTTGGGACAATGGAAAAGCTTTGCGCGAAACGACGGCAGCCGACCTGCCTTTGGCAATTGATCATTTCCGTTATTTCGCAGGAGTCATTAGAGCAGAGGAAGGTACCGTAAGCGAATTGGACGCCAATACGGTTTCTATGAATGTGCTAGAACCACTAGGTGTTGTCGGGCAAATTATTCCTTGGAACTTCCCTATTTTGATGGCAGCTTGGAAAGTTGCACCAGCCTTAGCAGCGGGTAATTGTGTGGTGTTGAAACCAGCCGAACAAACACCAGTAGGCATTTTGATTTTGATGGAAATGATCGAAGGTATTCTTCCTGCGGGTGTTTTGAATATTGTGAATGGATTCGGCGTAGAAGCTGGAAAACCATTGGCTTCTAGTTCTCGTATCAATAAAGTAGCCTTCACGGGAGAAACGACTACGGGGCAATTGATTATGCAATATGCTTCTAAAAATATCATTCCCGTCACCTTAGAATTAGGTGGAAAGTCGCCGAACGTTTTCTTTGCGAATGTGATGGATAAGGACGATGAGTTCTTGGATAAATGTATTGAAGGTGCAGTAATGTTTGCCTTAAATCAAGGGGAAGTTTGTACTTGTCCGTCCAGAATGTTGGTGCAAGAAAGCATTTTTGATGCCTTCATGGAGCGGGTTGTTGAGCGGACTAAAGCGATTAAATTGGGACATCCACTGGATGCCAGCACGATGATGGGTGCACAAGCTTCCAACGATCAATATGAGAAGATTTTGCGCTATATCGAAATTGGTAAAGAAGAAGGATGTGAGGTAATGACGGGTGGTAAAGCTGCTTACAATGAAGGTCTGGAAGGCGGATTCTACATTGAGCCTACGATCTTAAAGGGCAATAATAAAATGCGGGTCTTCCAAGAAGAAATCTTCGGACCAGTGGTTTGTGTGACGAGCTTCAAAGACGAAGCGGAAGCACTAGAAATCGCAAATGATACGCTTTACGGATTGGGCGCAGGCGTTTGGACGAGAGATACGCACCAAGCTTATCAGATTTCTAGAGGCATCAAAGCAGGGCGAGTTTGGGTGAATTGTTATCATCTGTATCCAGCACACGCACCATTTGGTGGCTACAAGAAGTCAGGAATCGGTAGAGAAACACACAAAATGATGTTGAATCACTACCGTCAGACGAAGAATATGCTCATTTCTTACGACAAAAATGCAATGGGTTTCTTTTAATTAAGTATTAAGTGGTAAGTAAGTAGTAGGTAGTAGGTGCTAGGTATAGTGCGTAGCTCTTTTATCTACTTATCACCTACTACTTACCACTTATCACCTACTACTTATCTATCACTTATCACTTAGAAAAAATGGCAAAAAGAGTTTTAGTTAGCGAAGAGGCAAAAAAAGTAATTGACCAATTGCGCGCGCAACACGGTGAATTGATGTTTCACCAAAGTGGTGGGTGCTGCGACGGTTCTGCTCCGATGTGCTTTCCCAAAGGAGAACTAATGCTCAACGAAACAGATGTACTTTTGGGAAATATTCACGGTTGCGATTTTCACATGTCCAAAGATCAGTTTGAATACTGGCAGCACACCCAACTCACCGTAGATGTCACCGAAGGACGTGGTGCTAGTTTTTCTTTAGAAATTCCGATGGGCATTCGCTTCATCATTCGTTCGCGTATCTTCACCGACGAAGAAATTGAGCAACTTGCGCCCGTTGAAACGGCTGCGTAAGGGCGTTTTCTCGTTCAATAACTACTCGAAATGCTGTTCGCTCTAGCTCGCTATGATTATGGACCACACATCTATTTCACTCCTCTATTCGATATGATACTCACCAATCTAATCGACGAGTTCCTACATAGAGTCTTTGACTCGAATACTGTCAACTTATAGCCTACACGCTGGTTGGGTTTCCTTGCATCCTCTCCCCTACTTGTCTTAAATCAAGCATAAGTTCTACAAATATTGATTAAATAATTTATTTCTTTTTATATTTGTTCTACAAATAATTAATAAATGAAAAATATTGGTCATTTAGAAGAAATTATCCTGCTATTGGTGATGAGTATGGAAGGGGATGCCTACGGCTTTTCGGTAAGTGAAGCCTATAAAAAATACATGGGTAAATCCATATCAATCAGTGCGGTGCATACAGTTTTGTCTAGGATGGAAGAGAAAGGATTGATCCAAAGTAGTATGGGGGGTGCAACGGCAGAACGTGGCGGCAGACGCAAACGCTTGTTTGAAGCAACGGAGCAAGGAGCAGCAGTCATAGCAGAAATCAAAGCAGCACGCCAAAAATTGTGGGACTTAATTCCTGATTTAAGATGAAGCAGACACCACCACACTGGGCAGACCAATTTTTAAAATGGTTTTGCTCAGAAGATTTGTTGGAAGAAATACAGGGCGATCTGCACGAAGCCTATCAGCAACGTTTGAAGGTTAGAAGTGAGTGGCAAGCCAATTGGCAGTATGTATCCGATGTATTCAGCTTTTTTCAACCTTATGCTTTTGAACGCTATTCAAGGGCGAAACAATTCCTCCCGATGTTTGACAATTATTTCAAAATCACGCTTCGAAATATACTCCACCGAAAAGGTTTTACTGCTATTAATTACATTGGTCTCACGGTGGGTATGGTAGCAGTTGCATTCATTGCACTTTACCTCAAAAACGAGTGGACTTACGACCAACATATTCCTGAAAGTGAGCGCGTTTTTCGCTTAATGAATCAATATCGGGATCAGACGTACGCCAATATGGGTTTCCCTGATTTTTTCAACTCCGAATTTAAGACGCAGCTTCTGCTGACCGATCACCTTATCGAATACAAGGAAGTAGAAGCAGCTTGCCATTTCGTACCTTCCCAATCCGATATTGGAGGCGGCGATCAATTTTTTGTAGAGATTGGCACAGATCGTTTTATCGCCGAAAATGCACTCTACACGAATACAGGTAATGCCTTTCAGTCCATTTTCCCTCAGGATTTTCTGGTTGGAACTCCCCAAAATGCTTTCTCGGATTATGGAAAAATTGTCCTCACTAAAAAGCTAGCGGAACGTTGGTTTGGAAAGAACTGGAAGCAGCAAGGATTGATCGGAAAAACGCTAACCATTCGCGAAGAACAATTTGAATTGGCAGGTATCATTGAAAATGTGAAGCACAACACCCATTTCGATTTTGACTTCATTGTACACCAAAAAATGATTCCCAGTTGGGGTGCTTATACCTACTTAAAACTCAATCCGAACACCTCAGTTGAAGCCTTAGTAGAACGGCTGAACGAAGAAGTGGATGAGGTATATCCTGGCTATTGGGAAGATGAGCTTTCTAAAGGAATCATCGCTATCGCCTTGACTGATATTCATTTCTCAAAGGGTAGTTTATACGAACTCAAAGCTACCGCCAACGGAACTTATTTGACTACTTTTGCATTCATTGCTGGCATTATCTTGCTTATCATCTGGATCAATTACACCAATCTCTCCATTGCGATGTACGCCGATCGACAAAAAGAGCTGGGAATGCGGAAAGTGCTTGGGGCAAGGGCACAGGATATTTCTTTTCAATTGATAATGGAAGCGACCCTACTAGCACTGATTTGTTTTCCCGTTTGCTGGCTGCTGCTCAGATTCCTTTTGCCATCTTTCAACGAGTTGATGCAAACTACAATTCCCCTTACCACCACTTGGCATTGGACGACCTTGCTGTCTCTTTTTGCTATTCTTCTGCTCACAGGCATCTTTAGCGGACTTTATCCCGCTATCATATATGGCAAACGCTCGTTGCTGCATCTTTTTAAAAATAAAATGAAATGGACCAGCAGCAATCGCTGGTTCAATCTTAGGAATGCGCTCTTGACTACTCAATTCATTATGCTCATTGCTTTGACTAGCTTGTCTTATTTTATCTATCAGCAGATGAATTATGTAGCAAGTAAGGATTTGGGCTTCGATCGGGAAGGCATCATCTATTTTCCAGTGGATGGAGCTGAAAAGTTCAATCAAATGAAAGAACAGTGGTTGCGCATTCCAGAAGTGGAAGCAGTCGGTGCAAACGCGATACCTGGAACAGCTATGGCTAATCAATTGACCTACAAAATGGCAGAAACGGATGTTACCTTTTCAGATGGCACGTTGGAGTATTTTGACTTAGGAAATGTACAAGCGTTGGGTCTGAATTGTACAGCTTGCGAGCAACTAAAAGAAGGGAAAGCGAGTATTTTTGTTATCAACCAAACTGCGGCAAAAAAACTGGCTAAAGCCAAAAACGTTTCTCCCGAAGAACTGATTGGCAAAACTATTATCACGGAACCAGAGTACCAAAACGAAGATCAAAGCTTCGGGTTTCCTTATGTGATTGACGGCATCATCGAAGACTATAATTACCACAGTCTGAAAATCAGATCACAACCCATGCTCATCGAGATATATGCCAATATCAATTGGGTCTATTACGCGCTCCTACGCGCGAATACTGATGATTGGGGCGCAACCATTCAAGAAGTAAAAACCATCTATACCTCAGTCGAAGAAGAACGTCCTTTTAATTTTACTTTCCTAGAAGATCACCTTTACCAGCTCTATGAAAACGAACGCAAGATGGGAATACTACTAGCTATTTTAAGCCTAATTGCGTTCATACTCGCCTTGATGGGTTTGGCAGGTGTTGTAGCTTACTTAGCACATAGCAAACAAAAAGAAATCGGTATCCGAAAAGTACTTGGCGCAAGCGTGGGGGATATTCTTCTAAGATTTAACAAAGAGTTTCTGGTATTGCTTGCCTTAGCTACATTAATGAGTTTACCAATCGCACTTTACGCCGCCCACCAATGGCTAAATAGTTTTGCCTATCGCATTCAGCCACAGTTTTGGGTAGTGCTCATGGCGTCAGTTGCGGCAGCTATTATGGTCATCATTTTGGTGAGTTTTCAATCAAAACGAGCCGTAGATCGACATCCTATCGAAGTATTGAAAGCGGATTGAAACAAATTTCGTTTACAAATCAAATGGAAGCAGCCTCTTTCTGGTGATTGTGATTGCTTTATTACGCGAATGAGGAGGACAACAATGAAAGTAAAAATAAACTGTGAGGCACATTTTAACAATGTCCTCACAATTCATAGTCTTACGGATAGACAACCACTTTACCACCAACTTCCTCTAGCGATACACAATTTTTGTATTCGCGTGGATCGAATAGGAAAGCCAAATGTTCTGTTGCTCCTTTCTCTGATGTACAAAAAGCCCAACAAGCACTTTGCTTGAAATCAGGGTAAAATTCATTCATTGCAAATTCACCTGTGCCTTCTCCGAAAGCGGCTTGATCGTAAGCGGTGAGCAGTTCTGTTTGTTGCTTATTGGACAACTGTGGAAAAGTTTTCTCATACTCGGCTTCGCTATCTGTATTCATTGCCGCAAGCATATCTAGGAATTTTTTCTGATCCTCTTCTGGTAGATAATCTTTTGCTAGTTGATCCCAAAATTGAGGAACACCCGCATCCAGTGCGCCTGGCGTATCGGTCGTCGGAAGCAACACATCCAGTGCTGCAGTCAGCGTCTTAGCTTGATCTTCTGTCAAAAATTCAGGCGTCCAAGCAAGCGTCATTTCCTTTTGACAACTCACCAACAGACCTGAAAGTACAGAAGTAGAGATCGCCGTGCCACCAATGACGAGAAAGCTTCGTTTTATCGCATCTCTTCTATTCATGATATTTTTTTAAAGATTTTGTCGATTTAATTCCTTCATCGCATAATCGACTGCGCGCGCAGTCAATGCCATGTAAGTCAAAGAGGGATTTTGACAACCCGCAGAAGCCATACACGCTCCGTCGGTGACAAAGACATTTTTCGAATCCCAGACTTGATTCCATTTATTCAAAACAGAAGTCTTGCGGTCGCGCCCCATTCGAGCCGTTCCCATTTCGTGGATACCCAAACCTGGAAAACTACCCGCATCCCAAGTACTCACATCTTTGAAACCCGCTGCTTCCAGCATCGTGGCAGCATCGTTCATCATGTCTTCGCGCATCTTTTTCTCGTTCTCCTTGAATTCGGCATCGAAAACGACCGTTGGTAAGCCCCATTGATCTAGATTTTCTCGATCTAGATACATTTTATTTTCGTGATAAGGTAGCGTTTCCGCAAAAGCGGTCATGCCAATGCTCCAATTACCAAATTTCTGTAGATTATCTTTCAACTCTGCACCTATTCCCAACTCCTTCACGGCATGTTCCCAACCGCCACGACGCGCACCACCTTGATAGCCAAAACCTCGAATGTAATTTTTGCGCTCGGAGGCTTTATCAATATTTCGGAAACGCGGAATGTAAAAACCCGTCGGACGACGACCTTTTTCGTACTTATCCTCAAAACCTTCTGGTTTTCCGTTGGCCCCACATCGGAAATGATGATCCATCAAATTGTGACCCAATTCACCACTTTGGTTACCGAAACCATCTGGGAAAGCATCAGAAACGGAATTCATCAAAATATGTGTACTACCCACTGCCGATGCACAAAGGAAAATGATTTTGGCATTGAAAACGATGTCCTCCTTCGTTTTCGCATCTATGACTCTTACGCCCGTTGCGCGTTTGGCGTCTTTGTCGTAAAGCAATTCATAGACAATAGAATCAGGGCGAAGTGTTAGGTTGCCCGTAGCACTAGCTGCTGGTAGCGTAGAAGACAGACTACTGAAATAAGCACTGTAAGGACAACCACGAATACACAGATTTCTGTATTGACAAGCCGAGCGACCATTGTGAGCAACCGATAAATTGGCTGTACGTCCGATCGTCACCGTCCAATCCAATTGATCTTTTACCTTTTCTCGCAAGTGTTGCTCCACGCAGTTTAATTCCATAGGAGGCAAGAAATTACCGTCGGGCAATTGCGACAAACCTTCTTTCATGCCATGAATACCAACAAAGCCTTCTACGTAGCTGTACCAGGGATCAATGTCTTCGTAGCGAATTGGCCAATCAACGCCATAACCATCTTTGGCGTTGGCTTCAAAATCCATTGGGCTTAGGCGATAGCTGTGTCTGCCCCACATAATGGAACGTCCGCCTACATGATAGCCACGCATCCAATCGAAGCGTTTCACTTCCTGATAGGGATGCTCGCTGTCCTTTACAAACCAATGTTTATGGGCTTCCCGCACTGTGTAGCCCGTTCGACTTTGTTTTGGATAATGTTCCTCTATTTCAGACTGAGGTGTCTGCCCTCGGTTGGGCAATTGCCAAGGCTCTTTGTAAGCAGTGGTGTAGTCCTTGACATGTTCTACCTTTCGACCGCGTTCTAGTACGAGTGTTTTCAGCCCTTTTTCGGTGAGCTCTTTTGCAGCCCAACCGCCACTGATACCCGAACCAACGACAATGGCATCGAAGGTGTTTTCCTTCTCTACTTTCAAGTTTAAGTTCATCTAAATATGTGTTTAAAGCTATTGATTTTCTACTTTTCCATGCTTCATCAATAGCATTATTTAACGCTAAAGTAGTAATTTACTCGTACTATCGAAAGATAAATTGGAATATTAGACAAATTTCAGACAATGATTTTATATTCATTCTCTTTTTGCATGACGTATTCTGCTCGTTATATGCTCTAGCCTATGCACAGACTAAGTTATTCGTCTTATGCTACACAGAGTATGAATGACGAACAGGCGTCCTTTTACTTTGGACAGCGCACAAGGAAATACATTGTAGTTAGCATTTTCGTTTTTATTTTGGATATGGATATAAACTTCGGCGATATACTTCTCGTACTGAAAAAAATGGAAATGCCTAACGCATCAAGTAGTCCATAAACAAAGGAAACTATCATACTAGTTCCTTGTTATATTCTATATAAAATCTAGAGAATGGCTAAGGACAAATATCATCATATTTTCATAGAGGCTTTGATTAAAGTAGGGTGGAAAATTACACATGATCCCTATAAAATTATGTTAGGGAGACGAAAAGGCTACATTGATGTTGGAGCGGAAAGATTGGTAATCGGTGCAGAGAAGGGTAACGAGAAAATTGCAGTTGAAATTAAAAGCTTTTTAGGAAAGTCTGATCTTTACCAATTAGAAGATGCGCTCGGACAATTTTTGATCTATTGGCTGGCATTAGAAAAAAAAGAACCTGATCGTGTTTTGTACCTGGCTATGCCAGAAACAGTTTACAATAATTTATTTGATGACTCCTTTTTTATAGAACTTAGAGAGCGTTTTGGTCTAAAGATTATTACTTTTGATGAAACAGAAGCAAACATAAAACAATGGATAAATTAACTAAATACAAATCAATTGTTAGGGCAATAGTTCAGGATATTGGGAATCTCACGCCCCCAGAAGAAAAAGTAGAGACGCTGTTCATCATGGACGATAATGGCGGTCACTATATCCTATTTGATGTGGGTTGGCAAAATGCACATCGAATTTATTTGCCTTGGGTACATATTGATGTAAAAGATTCAGGGAGAGTCTGGCTACAACACGACGGTACAGACTTAGTCATCGCAGACATGTTAGAGGAAAAAGGCATTCCTAAATCAGATATTGTTCTAGCTTTTCAAGCTCCTCATCGCAGGGCGATGATTGAAGAATACGCTGTGAACTAAAGAAAGGATCGCTAAACAATAGTTTTCATGTCTCTCCCATAAAATCGACCTTCTCCCCAAAAGGCGAAACGAAAGCATCCAACAGCGCAGCAAACTCTATTTTTGTAATTGGACGCTCTAGATCAAAATCCTCAAACTTCCAGTCATATTCCCAAACATCGCGGGTGATCTGCTCTATTTCTGCTACATTTTTGTAGGCAGAATTGGGCAGTTGTTTGCGCCATTCATAGACGAAAGTCAGTGCATCTTCTATACGGAGTAGTTCTTCTCCTTTGGCACTTTCAAATTGCAAACTAGGATTAAATTGTCTTGTATTAGCGAGTAAATCCACATAGGTAACAGTGGTATCAGGATAGAACCAGGTTTGATTCGACCATTGATTCGGAATACCTTTTCCTTGCAAGACACCCGTTGCGCCGATGCGCTGCACGGCTTCAAAGTGAGGATGAGTAGGCTGCACGTCCATAAAGGGCATCAGATAGCCTTTTGCTTCCAAAAGAGCTTGTTGAAGGTCTCGGATATTTATTGATTTTGGGGAGATATTTTGGATCGCAGCTTGCGCCGCCAATAGACCTGCCGCTTGCCCAATTTGAAGGACAACGGGTTGCAAACGCGATGAACCATTGACGATATTGCTGACCGAAATCGCCTTATCCGCCACAATCAAGTAATCTTTTCCTACTGGAATCAATGCGCCCAGTGGAATGCTAAAAGAAGGCACAGGCGGAAAGTCCATTTCAGGCGCATCGGGCCGCTCAAAATGATGATGATCTATAGGGTAATCCCCAACTGCAATGCCCGTTCGATAGAGCGTAAAATCGTAAGGACGAAGTAGATGATTAAGATTGAGTTGCACTAAGCCACGCATGCGTCGTCCTTCTCTATGATAAGGCATCAAAGGCAATCCATCTTCGCTTGGATATTCATCGGCGGCTATTCCTAGGTTTTTATAGCCCAATTCCGTTTGAATGTAATAAACGAATTGTAAACTTTTATTTTTGGCTTGTTCGTAGGCAGTAACTCGCTCTTCAGCATTCATCTCAATCATATTGACGTAGTAGTCATTGCCCTTGAGTGGCCAATTAATCATGTATTTATCGTTAGGCAATTTTCCATAAGCAAGCATGCTTTCGCAAGGGTGTTTTGCATCTTCGCATTTGGCTTTACAGGAGCAATAGAATTGGCTGGCATCATAGCCTACTGGCTTTGGAATGGTCTTGTCTGCATCTGCTCCAAAATCTTGCAATACAACCGCATAAGTCAGGTCTTGAATGATGTCATTGGCTTGCTCGGGTGCTATGTCTTCCTCTGTATTTACGCGCGCATCCATACCTACATCAAAAGCAGCTCCCACTTGCGCCGCCACATCCCCCAAATCTGTGCCGTCTATCAATATATTGGCTGCAATATCCAAGGTATCTGTTTGATTTTCTACGCGGACATTCCAATGAACAGCTTCATCTTCTACCGCTTCAATTGCTCGCCAACTTGTTTTGTACAAAACAGTCAAATTATCTTCTCTTGCTGCCATTTGCTTCCAATACATTTCTCCGACGGAAGGCTCAAATTGTGTATTGCTCACCCAGCCCGTGGCCAATGCCTGCGCGCCACCATAATGATCCCTTAAGGAATCTCTAAATTCTCCCCAGAGTCCAGCGGGCAGTTCATGATTGCCGTCTATGGCACTCACGCCCGCTGCAGTCAACATGCCACCCAGCCAAGTAGAAGGCGTAACTAAAAGCGTTTGCGCACCACTTCTCGCTGACTGTATGGCCGCCGCGATTGCGCCTGTGCCTTCTCCCAATACAAGAACTTGCGCCTGTAAGCTGGTTTTTTCCTTAGGTGCTGTTTCGCAAGCAAAAAGGTAAATTAGTAGTATAAAGAGATATTGTATTTTCATTATATGCTGATTTCGGATGAAATATTACAACAATATATGGATTTTGAAATGATAGAACTCAAGTTTGAAATTATATTTTCCTAGATTTGTTGGAAGAGTTGAATGATTATAGGAGGGCTTTTATTGTCTTAATTAGCGTCAAGGTGCTTTCGTTTTTTGGAATCATCCAAATTGGATTGCATAATATGGAGACGGCATCGCACGCACTACTGAAATGCACGAAAAGCTTATTCAAGAAAAACTATTACATGGGATAGAAGTCGCTAATGACGTGACCTATTCGCAAGAAGCACTACAAATCGCATTGGATCACGATTTGACGATTATGGGAACGTCGGATATCCACGATTTGGTAGATTAGCAATTTGATATAGAACATGGTGGTCATCGCCCGATTACGCTCGTTTTTGCAGAGGAAAAAACGGAAAAATCCATAAAAGCAGCTCTATTCGATAAAAGAACCGTCGTTTGGTTCAATGACTTATTGATCGGTCGAGACAGCCTATTAAAGCCTCTAATTGAAGCTTCTTTGGTCGTTGAAAAAGCGATTTATCAAGGCATAGCAGCAGTTGTTGATATCTATATTTACAACAATAGTAGTGTGAATTATATCTTGGCTAATCAAAGCAAATTTACCTTTCATGCAGAGTCCGACATCATCAATCTTGCTGCGCAACAAAGCACCAAAATTTCAGTGAAAACGCTGGAACAATTAAACGAATTGGTTCTGAATGATTTCATTTGGTCAGCATTATTTATGGAAGCTCACGTTTATCTTCAAATCATATGGGCGTCGAGCCTTAGGCGGACAAGTCGAGCCCATATGATTTGATCAAGGTTTTTTAAAGGGAGAAGCGGCGAAATTCGCCGCTTCTCCCTTTAAAAAACCTTGATTCGTTTGGAAGGACTCGACCTGTCCGCCTCACCGTGTCCGCCTTAGGC
>JBCCRX010000036.1:0-26579 GCA_039201015.1 Bacteroidota bacterium
ATCAAAAATTAGAGATTTTTGATGCTTTTCACCCTTAAAATCCCTTAAGCAGAAAGTTTTTCTCATCAGAAAAGAAACTTTCTGCGAATTTTGGAAACGGAATCCATACTTAAATGTCGATCTAATTTTTTGAACGTTACTAAGGGAATTTGTAAAAGATAAGCTACCCAAATTTTTGAGAATTATTGCGAACTAATACAAGGCGCGAAGAAGGAAGATAGCCTATGTTACCTGACTGATGAGCAAGGCAGTAGTAGTTTGGGAGAAAATTAAAAATGGGTAGGGTATTTTTTACAAGTTCCCTAAACTGCAAGAAGGATTCCCAAATCTGGGTTTAAAAATGACATTTCTTGCTTCTAGCTTGGTAAAGTCTTCCGTGTAGAAATTGCTGGGAACGACAAGACAAGAAATAAAATCAACCCTTTTTCTTCTCAATTTTTAGATCACCAAAAGCGACTCGAATGGTGACGGTGGCGTAGTATTCGCTGTTTGGTTTGAAGGTCAACTTTTTGATTTGTGGGGTGTCTTCTTCAAATTCAAATTGCCAAGCGTTGGGAACGACTACATTTCCGTGCTGTACAATTAGGTCGTGCTGATGCGTCAAAGGATCAATGTTGAAAAGGTTGACATTGGTTTTTTCGGCATCAATATTCAAATCTATCAAGCCTTCGCCTGCCCAAAGATTGAGTGTACCGTAATGCGATTCGATGTTGTAATTACCGACAACGTTGCGCAATAGCAAATCCGAACGACGCGAGTAGATGTCAAAATTACCTGCCAACTGATCGCCAAAAACGTCTCCGAAACGCGTTTTCATTTCAATTGTTCCATTCAAATTGAAAAGATTGACCGGACCAAACTCATTGAAAATGCGTACTTGATTGGCTAAATTTCGGATGTCGGTTTCGCCAAATTGATTTTTAATGTAAACAGGACATTCTTCGGGTAATTTGATGACGTAGCGCGCTTCCATTATTGCTTCAGTAGGAGCGGTTTCCTTCTCTTTCACGTAGTTGCGGATATAAACTTTGCGTTTTACTCGATCTAGCAAGTAAGCCATTTTTTCGAGTTCCTTTTCTGCCACTTCCTTTTTTGGATGTTTGGCAGTCAACTCAATCTGCACATAAATCTCTCTTTGCGCCCAACTTTCCACCAAGACTTCCGCATTTTCTCCTTCCAGATTCACTTCAAATCCTTCGCTATACGGAAAAGTTTTTGTGATTGTTTTTGTCATCACCTGCAACACTTCTTCTTCTCCTTGTCCCTTCAGCAGAGCGCAAGACAGTAGCAAAAGAAAAAATATTGATATGCTTACTTTCATTCGCTATTTTTTATTTAATAGATTTCGCCTAGTGTTGTATTGAATCAAATACCCTCGTTTTGCTCCTTCTGACAAAAAAGATTGTTCTACCAATTGAAGCAAAAGCGGCTGTTTTTCCAAAAAAGGACTCATTAGCTTCGGTATTCTCGATTCTTTTATGCCGATTTTCTTTCCAAACGCTACAAAGTCGTCTTTGTCTGGATGACCATACATTTCTTGAGTCCTACTTTTATATCCGTCTTTAAATAGACCTTCATTCAGTGCAAAATAGGTGTCGCTGACGTGCATTCTAGTGTTAAGCAGATCATAAGCAGGGCTTAATGAATAGTCACCACTTGGATTCTCCAACAAAGAAAAATTCTTCAGATGAGCATCTCCATTTGAAATCAAAAAATTGAACAATACAAGCGAAAAGAATTTCTCCATTTCTATTTTCCAAGCTGCTACATACTTTTTAATTAATGCCGCCGCTGCTTCGTAGCTATAGTTATACTTAAAATCTGCATCTTCAGAATCCTTACTTTTACCTGCTAAAATTGCAAAATCTTCGATACCCCATTTTCCTCCGTCAGACTTGACATCAAAACGTTTGCTCAGATAAGCTGCTTGTCCTTCATTGAAGAAAACCATAGCACTTTCTGCCACTTTTAAGTGAAATACTTGCTTAGCAATTTGCATGCTTAAATGCTCATTAGCAGGCACTTGATCGGCTTTTCTTACATTTCGAGGTATTGGTTTTAAGATATAAGTACCTTGTTCTCTCGCTCGTGTAGGACGCAGTTTATTTTGATTTTGGTCTATACAAAAACTCAATTTTTCTTGTACTCCAGAGATAGAAATTCGTTTTCTGTTTTCAAGAAACTGCTCTAGTACGTGCTCATCCTTTTGTATGGAATTAAAATCTAAAACATGATAAACACTCTTACCCTCAAACATCTGCTCAATACAAACAGGACTATAAGTCTGGAAGCCTTTGGCTAATGTACCTGGACAAACTTCTATTTCACTGCTACTCATGTTTCAATTTCTTTTACCCTGATAGGTCCAATGGTATCGTACTGTGCAGTTTTGACCAACAGATCAAAATGATCGTTTTCGTCTATTTTTAAATGTAAACATTGCAACTCCTTATTACTCCCTTCACTCAACATATTGTAGAAAAAGGGGAATAAATACGCTTCTTCATATCTTTTCTGTGTTTTTGGAAGTGTCAAACTGATAGGCGGATAATCTTTATTTAAAAAATACAAATCATCATAGACAAAAACATATTGATGCCTATTCTCCTCTATCAATGTACCTGCAAAAATATCATTTCGAAAAACGGCTGCTTTCCTCATTACTACTCAAATTTTTTTCACTTGGATAATCAACTCTAGCCCTAGTACATCTGCTAATTTTTCTACTACTTCTACTGTCGGATTATTGATACCACGCTCTAGTTTATAGACTGTATTTTTTGATACTTCCGCCAATTCTGCCAATACCGCTTGCGTAATATCCAATTCTTTTCGTCGCTGCTTGATTGTATTTCCAATATGATTTAGTAACATTATAATGTGATTTTCAGGAAAATAATACTTATTTCCGATGCAAAAAGTTCTATTTTCACATTATAATGTGATTCTATATCATTTCTATAATTTCCTTTAGCACCGCTGATCTTTCCTGCTCAATCGCTTTCACTTGATGCACCAAACGCGCCTGACGACCATATTTTTGCATATTAACCAATACCATATTTTTGGCATCCTCTAGCTCGTTGAGTTCCGTTTGCAGACTTTGAAAATTTTGACGCTCGCACAAAAAGGGATATTGTTCACAAACTTGTGCTACCACGGCAAAGGCGTCTTCGTCTTCATTCCAATCCGCAGCAAGCAGACTTGATTGGTGCGTTTCAACTGTACTTCCCAATGACACAACTGCTTCATTTTGCTGTGCCTGCCACCAAAGTGTAGCGAATAAAATAGCTGCTACGCCCGCCGCAATACTCATCCATCTACGTGTTCGCATCCATACGCGGCGCGCGGGCAATTGCGATTCTATGTCCTCCCAAACGGCATCCGAAGGGCGATAAGTAGGTAATTGCGCAAAGGCTTGTCCTAGTGCTAAGTCGCCTTCTATTCGATTCCAAAGCTGCTCGGAAGGACGATGCAGTGGCAATTTTCTGATAGTATGTTTTAATGCGTCCTCACTCATATCCATATTCTTTTAAAGCAGATCGTAATTTCTTTTTGGCGTAAAACAATTGAGATTTTGAAGTACCGACGGATATGCCTAGCATTTCTGCTACTTCTTTGTGTGCATAGCCTTCCACTTCTATCAAGAGAAAGACCGCTCGATAGCCATCGGGCAACGCTTGTATCGCTTTTTCTAAATATTCTACGTCGAGATGATTTCCCCAAGTAATGTGCTGCTCGGTATGGTAGTCTTCCAGTGGTTCGGTGAAATTTTTCTTCTTAAGTTTGCTCAAAGCAGTACGCACGACAATGGTTTTGATCCACGCGCCAAGGGTAGATTCCTTCCGAAATTTCGATAATCCTCTAAAAATTTTCACGAAAGCTTCTTGCAATACATCTTCGGCTTGCTCAAAATCGCCCATCATTCGATAAGCTACTGTAAACATGGCATCTTTGTAGCGATTGTAAAGGGCTTTTTGTGCCATGCGGTCCTGCTTCAAGCAAGCTTCAATTAATTCAGCTTCCGTCATGCTGATGCTAAAAGTCAAAATTCAGATTTCTGTTTAGTATTAAAGTGGTGAATTCGGGCATAAAGGTTGTGTAAGTATATGGATAAAAATAGAAACACACCCTTTTATAATGGCTAAAATGCAGGGTGTAGTATTTTTGGAAACACTTAAGGGCACTTAAGAACATATCAGATGTGGTCTTTTTTGCGAGAAAGTCCTAAGAGCTTGTTTGGAGCAGGATTGAACTGTAAATCAGTAGCTTGTGGTTCACGCCTGAGTTCATAAGATATTGGTTTACAGGAAAATAATGCTCCAAACATGCTCTAAAATAGAAAAGGAGAAAATGTAACGGACATTTTCTCCTTCTGAGTTTAAAATTTATTTATATCATTGGCGAAAAGTCAATTATGAAATTGAATTGAACCAAATAATAAACAGCTATTTAGAATAGCCGAATGCTAAAAGACAACAACTAAAAGCTAATCGTCTCATCAGTCATCTTTCGCCGCTTGCTCCACATCAACCACCGTCGTGATGTCGTCTGGAATAACGCCATTTCTGGATGCTCTTTCCTTTACATCTACTGGACGCTCGCCAATCAATTTTTCTACATCTGATTTCAATAAGACTTCTTTTTCCAATAGATGTTGCGCCAGCGTTTCCAGTTCAGAGCGACGCTCTTTCAGTAAGTTTTGCGCTCTTTCGTATTGCTTTTCTAGTAGCTTCCGAACTTCTTCATCAATCAATTTAGCAGTTTCATCCGAATAAGGCTTATTGAAATTGTCTTGCGACATGCCATAGAAGGATACTTGACCTACTTTCGGATTCATGCCAAAGACGGAAATCATGCTGTACGCCATTTTAGTTACCTGATCTAAATCGTTTTGCGCACCCGTCGAAATTTTTCCGAATACCACATTCTCAGCAGCTCTTCCACCGAAGGTCATACAAATTCGATCCAACATTGCTTCTGTACGAGTGATGTATTCTTCTTTTGGCAAATATTGAGCATAGCCCAATGTACCGATACCACGCGGAACAATGGTCACTTTGACCAAAGGCGAAGCATGCTCCAAAAACCAACCACAAATCGCATGACCCGCTTCGTGATAAGCAATAATTTCTTTTTCCTTAGGAGAAATCAGTTTGTTCTTTTTCTCCAAACCACCAATCACACGATCCAAAGCATGATTGAAGTCATCCATATCTACGGCACTCTTGTTACGACGTGCCGCTACCAGCGCAGCCTCATTACAAACATTGGCAATATCCGCTCCCGCAAAACCTGGTGTCATTTCAGAAAGTACTTCTGATTTTACTTCATCTGCAGTTTTAATATTTTTTAGATGCACACGGAAAATCGCTTCTCTACCCTTCAAATCTGGTCGATCAATACCGATCTGGCGATCGAAACGACCTGGACGCATCAGAGCGGTATCTAGTACATCAGGGCGATTAGTCGCTGCCATCAAAATAACTCCTTTATCGGTGCTGAAACCATCCATTTCTACCAACAATTGGTTCAGTGTATTTTCGCGCTCGTCGTTCCCACCTGTCACGTTGTTTCTTCCTCTTGCACGACCGATTGCATCTATTTCGTCTATGAAAACAATACAAGGTGCTTTCTCCCGTGCTTGCTTAAATAGATCACGTACTCTGGACGCTCCTACCCCAACGAACATTTCCACAAAATCTGAACCTGATATAGAAAAGAAAGGAACACCTGCTTCTCCCGCTACAGCTTTGGCCAGCAGTGTTTTACCCGTACCTGGAGGGCCGACTAGAAGGACACCTTTCGGAATCTTACCACCCAGAGCCGTATATTTCTTCGGATTTTTTAGGAAATCCACAACTTCCATCACTTCCTCTTTCGCCTCATCCAAACCTGCGACATCCTCAAAGGTCACATTTACTTTGGCATTCTGGTCGAAAAGCGTTGCTTTGGACTTACCAATATTGAAGATTTGCGCGCCTGGTCCACCTGCACCACCACCCACTCTGCGCATGATAAATATCCAAATACCTACCAAGAGTAAAAGCGGGAGTACCCAACTCAATACGACACTCAACCAATCTGTTTCTCGGTCGTACTTCACATCAAAAACAATGTCGTCTTTGGATAGCAGTTCTTTCAGTTCATCTGTCTTTTCTGCAAAACGCTGTGGGGTAGAGATCGTGAAAGTATAATGTGGACGAGCAGCGAACCTGCTCTTAGTCAAGTCCTTGTGTTCTCCTTGACCTAGTTTTGTGTCCTTAATAAAGACTCGTGCCTCTGTGCCATTGACAATGACTACTTTATCAACGTCGCCTTGCTTTGCCATTTGCTCAAAGCGATCATAATTGATCTGCTCGTTTTGAGCACCCGACACCATATACAAGTTCAAAACAATCAAAAAAGCAGCAATCAGGATATAAATCCAGTAAGAACCAAAACGATTTGGTGGCGTGTTCTTCTCGTTGTTTTGATCGTTGTTCTTTTCTTTATTTTGTTCCATCAACCCTAAACAATTTACCGATAACTATACAATAGCTACTCACAAAAATTTCTTATTCTTTTTAAGAAAATTACAGCGGTACTGTGAGTAAAACTTTAGCTATCGCCGTGATTATTAGACTAGTCATTAACACCAATCTACCATAGTCAACACTTCTTGTGCTTTATCGTTGGATAATATTCGATTAATTTCTGTCAGAATTATATAAATTATACAATTTGAGGGAAAAAAGCAGAAATGGCACTGATTGAATCATCTCTTATCTCCTTGCTTTCTACAAATTTTCATATTCTACAATATCCGCATCACTCCATAAATCTTCTAATTCATAAAATTCGCGTGCCTCGTAGTGGAAAATATGAACCACCGTGTAGAAATAGTCCAAACATATCCAACGGGAGCCTTGCATACCTTCTACATTAGAAGGCAAGATACCTTCTTCTTGTTTTAGTCGCTTCTGGATGTTTTCTGCAATAGATCGTACCTGTACAGTAGATTCTCCTTCACAAATGATAAAATGATCGGTGGGCGCATCGTGTAGCTTTGCCAAATCAAGCTTCAATACATTTTTTCCTTTGATGTCTTGGATGCTATCAATGATAAGGTTATTTAAAGCAGCCGTTGAAAGCGCTTTTTTTTGTGTTTCTATTTTAATGCTATTCAAATTTTGATTAGTTACTTTTGCAAATAAAGAATTAAAAACTTTAAATCATTGACCATTCATAACACGCTTTTTGTTGGTAAAGTTTTATTGCATTTTACCCAACTAGCTTCCACTAATGACTATGCCTTTGACCTATTACAACAGCAAAAGCCCATTGAAGGTACGGTAATTTTGACAGACCACCAATATAGAGGCAAAGGGCAAATGGGTAATCATTGGGAAAGCAAAGCCAATGAAAACATTAGTGTGAGCATTATTTTTCATCCTAGCTTTTTATCTCCCAAAGAGCAATTTTACCTAAACATTGCAATCAGTTTAGCGGTACGAAACACATTGGCTCATTTTACGCACCAGAAAGTACAAATTAAGTGGCCCAACGATATACTTATTCAGGATCAGAAAGTAGCAGGTATTTTGATTCAAAATCTCATCTCTTCCACTAAGATGCAATCTTCTGTAGTCGGTATCGGAATCAATGTCAACCAATCTACTTTTTCTGACTCTATCAAAAATGCTACCTCTTTGCATTTGTCCACTGGTCAAATTTTTCGGATTCCTGATATTGTTCAGCAATTGTGTCAGCAGATAGAAGCCAATTATTTATTGGTCAAGAAAGGGAAATATAAACTATTGCGGACTACCTATTTTCAACACCTCTTTCGATTTCAGAAATGGGCGGATTATGAGTTACCTCAATCAGGAAATACCAAAGGAAAAATCATTGATGTACTTGAAAATGGACGCTTGGTGGTAGAACACAAAGACATGAAAGGCTTGAAAACTTATCAGTTGAAGGAAATACAGTTTGTATTGTGAAAGAGCAATATAAAGTAAGACAAATAATTGAATTTATGCTTGGGCGCATCAAATTTTTCATAGCGGAAAAAGGCTATGGCTATATCCGTGTGGAAGCGACATTTGAAGAATTTTTCTTTAAACAAAAAGAATTGAAATATATAGTCAAAAAGGGAGATCGAGTGTCTTTTGACTTAAAGGAAAATCGCCACGGTTTGTATGCAGTAAACATTACACCTATTTTTGAGGAGTAGCTGATTTTAAGCCTTCTCCATTGCTCTTCACCAACTTCCACCAGCACCACCACCGCCAAAACTACCGCCACCAAAACCACCAAAGCCGCCGCCGCCGAAACCGCCGCCACCACCGCCAATGTCCCAGCCACCGCCGCCGCCAGGAATGATGACCCAGCCACCACCGCGTCTTCTACTTCTGCGTTCATAACGTCCGCCGCGATAATAGCCACCATCATCGTCATCATCGCCGCCACCACGTGAGGCTAGAAAAAAGACCAACAGCACCAATCCAATCACGAAAAGTAACGGAATCATATCTGAGAAATCATCGCTGCGGTTCATCCGATCTGCCGTGTATTCACCAGAAGCCAGCTTGAAAATAACGTCCGTGGCTTGATCTAAACCTTGATAATATTTCCCTTCTCGGAAGGCAGGCGTGATGACTTCATCCACAATTCTTTTCGCCAAAGCATCGGGCAAGAAACCTTCCGCCCCATAGCCCGTCTGTATCCAAAGTTTGCGGTCTTGTTCTGATACATAGATTAGTATGCCATTATCTTTCTCTCCTTGTCCAATGCCCCAAGATTCAGCTAGGCGGCGAGAATAATCGAAAACATCTTCACCTTCCAAGGAACGATCTAGTACTACCGCAATTTGAGTAGAAGTGGAGTCATTATAAGCCACTAATTTCTGCTCCAATGCCCTTCGCTCCGCTCCACTCATCATACGTGCGTAATCATTGACCAATTGCGCAGGCTGCGGTGGAATTGCTTTTTGTGCAAATGCAAATTGTCCTAAGAAGAGCAGGAACCATACACTCAAAATACAATTAGATACGTACTCAACCTGCTTCATTTTTTTCTTTTTCCTAACCATAAGAAATCTCATCGGGCAACTCATTTTCATCGTCTTTCTGATACGGAAAGTAAGCTTTTAGTTTTTCTCCAACGCGCTCTATACTTTTTATGATCCCTTCCAAAAAATCATTCTGACGAAAATGTTGCTGTGAAATATCGCGTATTTCATCCCAAAAATCATTTGGTACGACTTCATCAATGCCTTCATCACCAATAATTGCAAACTCTTTTCGCTCAGGTGCTAAAAAAAACAGTACGCCATTCTTTTCCTTCGTTTTTTGCATGCCCAATCGCTTGAAGGTTTTACGCGCAGCATGGACGATTTCTCCTTTACAATCGTCTTCCAGATGCACTCGAATTTCGCCACTGCTGTTCAATTCTGCTCTTCGTATAGCCGCAATGATTTCATCGCCTTCCTGCTTCGTGAAAAAGTCAATCATATTGGTGGTGATTTGTTGAATTGGTAATTGATGCTAGCCCTATTGAGCGAACTCTTTAAGTCAGCACTAGAATCAATCAAATCTAGTTTTCCTATTCACTAAAATCAATAACAGGTGCTTTTTCTGCACCAGCATCTGATTCGAATTGTGGACGGCGATCAAAGCCAAAAATCGCGGCATAAATAGTGGCAGGGAAGCGTCGAACGGTTTTGTTGTAAGTCGTGACGGTTTCATTGAAACGATCGCGCTCTACTTTTATACGATTTTCTGTACCTTCTAATTGAGCTTGCAAGTCCCTGAAATTAGCAGTTGCTTTTAGTTCAGGATAACGCTCAAAAGAAGCCAACAAACGGCTCATAGCCGTACCCAAACCCGCTTGTGCTTGCTGAAATTGTTGCAATTGTTCTGGCGTAATATTACTTGGATCAATGGTGACAGCAGTGGCTTTAGCGCGCGCTTCGGTGACCGCAGTGATTGTAGATTTCTCAAAATCTGCTGCTCCTTTCACGGTAGCCACCAATTGTGGCACTAAATCTGCTCTCCTTTGATAAGCACTTTCCACTTTTGACCAAGCCTCTTCTACATTTTCATCTTTGTCAACCATATTATTGTAGCTACCGCAACCACTCACCACAAAGAGCAAGCCCAAGCCGACAATAATTAAATACATAATACTTTTTCCCATGATGGATTTTTCAATTTTGTTGGAAATAACGGAAACTGAAATGCTCCCTTCCATTTTCCTGTAAAAATAATAAAGTCTATGGACAATTGGTTTTAATTATTCTGCCAATCTTCCTTTTTGCTTGACGAAAAAATTAGAAATGGTCACGAAATACTCTTATTCGCTTATTGGTAAAACTTTGTCACACATGGTATCAAGTTGAGATATTATACTGCAAACGGGATAAACCTGCCCGATCGCGGAGCAGGCGGATTTGTGCAGACGAATATGCCTGTTTATCGCGCCTAAGGCGGACACGTGTGTTTAAATCGTTGATTTGTTTAACTGTAATACATTGATATTGAAAGCATTAAACGAATAAACGATTCAACAAATAAACAAAAAAGAAAATGCACTTTCCTGCACGATCGCGGAGCAGGCGGGTTGATCCCAAACGGAGTATAGACAACTACTTTAGCTTGCGAAACCACTTGAGTTCTTGCCATAAATTTCGGTAGGAAGTTGCTGCTTTGGACTTGCTAGAAAAGCATTGAACGGGAGCCAGTTCAAGTCCCATTTTTTCTACATTAGAAGAATAAGGAATGAAAGAGTTGAGAATTTTTCGCTTGGTATTTTTGAATCGTTCGATGGTATCTGCGTGTAGTTTTCGGCGTAAATCAACGGCATTGAAGAAGGGAATCAATTTGCGGTCGTCGTGTTTATTTTCTTTGAAAAAAGCAATAACTTGATCTAGGGAATACTCCGATAACTGGGCTGGAATCATTGGAATAAGGATGAAATCGGCGGCTCGAAATACGTTTTCTGCGGCAAGTCCCAAGCTCGGCGGACAATCAATGAATACGTAGTCAAATTCAGATTTCACATCCGACAATAAAGACTTAAATTGCTTCTTGGAACGAGCTAATTCCTTCAAATCTGTATCTAAATGACGATTCGCTAGATTACTGGGTAAAATAAAGAGATTTTTGTAGTCTGTTCTTGAGATAAGCTTTTTCAGTTTACGTTCTCCTAACAATAAATCAGACAATTCCACTTTCGTCTTTTGCTTCAAAATAAAAGAGGACGCGCCTTGTGGATCTAAATCCCAAAGCAGTGTTTTGTATCCTTCTTTGGCCGCTAGATAAGCTAGATTAATAGAGCTTGTGGTCTTTCCTACTCCCCCCTTCAAATTGTATAAAGCATAGGTTTTCACAGCAAATCGTTTTGTCCTCAAAATCGTATATCGTACAAACTTAACATTCAGTTAAACTATTAGTTTTGATTTAATTTTGTACTCCTGCGCAAGCTGCGAAGCAATCTTAGCAGTTAACTGGCTCAATTAGGATAATATCTGCCATAAGTAGAAGGACAGATTTAAGAAGTTAGATACTAAGTGCTCGTAATCAGACAGGTGCTCAAAATGCCCACTTTAGTAGTGCAGATTTACTAAATCTAGCTTGCTTGACACTGCATCAACTGCTGGGGTTATGATTTATTTGATAAAAAAATGCCTTACACGAACCGAATCATGTAAGGCATTTTTCAAGAAGTATAGCACAGCGAAGCTATCTTGTCCTTTTCTCTTTAATACGAGCCTTCTTACCCACTAGGTCGCGTAAATAATACAGCTTTGCACGACGCACTTTACCGCGTCTGAGTAGTTTTATTTCTTCGATTATTGGAGAAGAAAAAGGAAAAATACGCTCCACCCCAACGCCGTTTGAAATTTTGCGAACCGTGAACGTTTTATTCGCTCCTTTTCCTCTGATTTGGATTACATTTCCTTTAAAAGACTGTATGCGCTCTTTCGTTCCCTCAATGATCTTATAGCTGACTACAATGCTATCACCTGGGCGGAAGTCAGGGAAATCCGACTTTTTTAACATCTGATCATTCACAAATTTTATGGCATCCATGACTATGTATATTTGTACGTTACTGTTTGTAAAATGCGATCAATTGGGATGTAAAAGATTCTAATATACTAGCTTTAGCATACTTTTATCCAAAGAGGCGCAAAATTAGTGTTTTTTGAATGAATAACAAAGAAAAGTACGGCTTTAGTTTATTGAAGTATTTCATTTAGCTACTGGCAATCAGCCCTTAGTTGTTTTCCATCCTTATTTTTTTTTGAGTGTGTCAGTATTAATGTGATCGCCAAATTGATAACTAAAAATGGAGAGTTGAAAATGAACAAAACTAAGCGGACATATTCATTTTAAGGGTTTTCCCCTAAAAGCAAGGAAATCTCAAAAAGAAACAGGTACATGCCGTTTTTTGCCAAAAAACTAAGTCTTATGTGTTCTTAAATGTTCTTAAGTGTTTCAAAAAACATCCTACTTTGCAGTTTAGCCGCTACAAAATAGCGCACTAAATTTTATAAGAAATCCTATATTTATATTATAATGAATGCCTTACAAATTAATGATTTTTGTAATTTTCAATTTTTAATGATCCATTTTCTAATTTAGCGATCATATTTCCCGCCTTTTAATTGCAATGTAAATTCTTCACATTACCCTTTCATTCAGCCAAATTGCTACAGCTATCTACTTAAAATACAATGTCAATAGTCGCCTGACGCAGTATCACATCTTGACTACTTCTTCTATTTAGAAAAACCGAAAGTTTTTTGAAGAAACTTTTTGTATTTTTAAATTATTTGTTTTAATTTGCAATTGAATTTAAAACACAATACCAACATGATAGGAGAAGATCGTTTGCAATTAAATGAAAGATTTGTTGAAGTTTTCAACTTACTGGAAGAACGTGGAGAAATCGTCAAAAATGATAGAGGTGGTAAAGGAATGGGTGATTTTGCGGAGAAAATTTTAGGGAATCGCGCTTACGGTCATATCGTGAGAGCCTTTCTAAACGCTAAAGATAAGCGCGTCATTGACTATAAGCACGCTAGGGCTTTGTGCCGTGTTTATGGTATCAACGAAGCGTATATGATTGATGGTATTGGTTCTCCCTTTGGAATGGAATTGCCAAAAGTACAAGAACATTTTGCTGATACACACAGTGCTGGAAACATTCTATTCACTACTACAGAAGCCTTTGCAGGTAGTTCTATTGATGCTGGCACAAGTGAATCTTTAGAATACTTTTCTATGCCTGGTTTGTATGGGAATGGACTAGTCGCTTTCCCGATCAGTGGGGACAGTATGGATCCTGTTATTCACAACGGCGATGTCGTCATTTGTCGGGAAGTGGGTTTGATGAATGACATTAAAGATAATAAAGTGTATGCTGTTAAAAATAATGGTTCTGTTTGGATTAAATACGTCCAAAAAATTGCAGATCAAATGGGAAGAGTACGACGACTGAAACTCATATCTGCCAACCACCTAGAATACGATCCTTTTGTAGAAGATGTGAACGAACACACCCGTTTATATCAAGTGATTCGCAGAATCAGTGGACTTTAAAAATAATTGTTGAAACAAATTGGTGGATAGTATACTAGTATCTGAGCTAAAAGAAATGGTTGTTTAAACAACCCTGCTGTTTTGATATTGGTCTCCTGAATTGCGCAAGTGGTTCAGGAGTTACTTTTTTATGACGGTTTTACTTCGATTTTTTGCTCTCCTTGTTGTTTTCTCCAAAAAAAATACACGTTTTTTCACCATAGACTTTTCTCCAAGCAAAAAAACCTTTAAATTTGCACTTCTATTGACCTATGGTGTAATTGGTAACACAGCTGGTTTTGGTCCAGTCGTTTAAGGTTCGAGTCCTTATAGGTCAACTAAACGATTAATTAAATTGCTGATAATCAAAGATAAATGCTAAAGAAAAAATCCTCAGCAGTCATTTTAGCAGTCGTTTAAGAAATAATATCAATTTTTAGAGGTCAGGTACATTTGCCTGACCTTTTTTTGTCCTTAGGAACAACGCACAAAGAACCTCAGTTTATTCATCCCTCGTTCCTGATCGAAGCGCATCTGCACATATTTTAATACAATAACCCAAGGCACAATCTAGATACAGACTTTATGAAATGAAAAATCCCTTGTGATTTCCGAACCACAAGGGATTTTGTTCAGTTCATTGCTTAGCAGCAAATTAAACTTATGACAACGTAGGCGATATCCCCTACGTTACATGTATTAAGACCACTCTTCTTTTCGAGTTGAATGGTTTAATTTACTGTTTCTAAGAAATGTGACTTTTAACGATGATAGATTCATGAATACCTCCTTTTTTTAGTGAACAAATCTCCCGTCGTGCTCTCGAACAACAGGCTTGTGCAGCTTACACACCACAAAGATAATGGAATTCTTTACAAAGTCAAATTCCTCAATTTCTAGGATACATTTTCATTCTCTCCTAATGTTTTAAATCCCTTGCTGCATGATTGTCTCACCGCTCCACCGTACCGCCACTAATCACATTTCCAAAGAAAATGGCATTGGCGAAAATCTTGTTAGTGCCATACCAAAAAGCACGGAAGTTGGGATTATCAGCCAAGCAAATTACTCTTCCTTGTCCATTTGCATTGACGACGATGGTCGCCGAATTTTTTAATTGTTCCAATATTTCTGCTTTGATGTAGCCGCCTAATAAAGGATTTTCAGTGTAAACAGCAGGACTGGCGTAGGCATTATTCGTCGGTTGAAAGAAAAGCGTTCCTCTTCTAAAAACGGGCAATCTATCTTTCTTGTATCCATAGAAAAGCGGATGTGTCACGTCTATTTCTGCTTCAAAAATGGCGCCACCAATATAGCGACTACCACCATCTCTACTTGCTGCGGCATAAGGTCTGCGATTCTTCTTAGGGTTGTTTGTTTCTGACTTAAATTTGACACTTGCCATATTTCTGGCATTCAACCAACGCACCGCTCTTTTCATTGCGATAATCGTACCACCTTTTTGGTTCCATTCTTTCAAACGATTCACACCCTCGTTGTTGATGTTGTCTCCATAATAGCCGTCTACCAAAACCACTACATTATATCTATCAAAATCGATATTATCCAAATTGTCTGTTTCGACCATAGAAAGGCGCATGTCGTAGCGTTGGTCAAGCAAATGCCAAACTTCGCCCGCATCGTAGGAAGTGACTCCCGAACCCACCACTAAAAGTACATTGGGCTTCTCTACTTTCCTGAAATTATTACTTCCCAAATCAATGCCTGTTGGTGTCAGACCAGTACTCACAGCCGTAATCTCTACTTGCGTTTCGTCTTGAATGATGTCTAGCAAATTATGAATTTCATTAGCAGAGAAACTTTGCTGGGCTACAGGAATCATAATCGTACCATAATCGTAATTTTTGTCGTCCAAACTGAATGGAATAGTTGCCACTTTTGCTCGCAGGCCAAGCGATAAAATGGCATTCAAAGCCTTGGGCGCAAAATATTCTTCCCACTCCAAGAGATAAGCATATTCGCTTTTGTCCAAAGAAAGACTTGCCTTTTCGATAGGCGTTTTCCATGGTTCTCCTTTCAAGTCGCTGGGAAAGCTGGAACGACTTAAAGGCGCGTACTCAATATTGAAAGCCAATGGAAAAGTCCAAGCCGAAATATCATAGAATAAGCTGTCTTTGAAAGTTGTGGAAGTCTCAAATATGCCTCGAATAATTCTATTTTGCGTTTGACCGTTTTCTACTACGTAAGAATGGGCTGCTTTGAAGGTCTTTCCCTCTACTTTGATGTCTTTCGACAGTTGATGCACTTCAATTTGGTGATGTTCCAAAATTTTTAAAAATTCTTGCAGACGTCCTTTATCTTTTTCCTCACCAAAAACATAGCCTTTCGTATTCGCAGATTTAGCTTCCTGACGAGCATCTAAGTAAAATTCACGCTGATAATTCAGTAATTCTACGCGTAAATCGAGCGCCGCTTCCAAAGTAGAAAGCGCCGTCGTGACTTGGTTGCGAATCGTGAAAGGAAAGCTCAAATTACCATTGACGGTCTCTTGCAAATGTCCTCTGGAGCTGGCTTGCTCAAACAAGATACCGATGCAGCCATTCGCGTCAGGATAAGTCGAACCCTTGCCATAGTAGAAGTCGTCAAAGCTTTCTTGCGTGTAATATAGCGAACCGATTGCATCTAATGCTTTGGCGTGATAATTGCCAATTTTGGCGGTCAGTTCCTGATTTTTTTGTGGCGTAATGGGATTGGTGCGCTGCGGAATACCAGGCTGAAAAAAGTAGGTTGCATTGCTACCCATTTCGTGGTGGTCAGTCAAGACGTTGGGTTTCCATTGGTGAAAAGCTCGGATGCGTCCTTGACTTTCGGGATGCTGCACAGGCAGCCAATCGCGGTTGAGATCGAACCAATAATGATTTGTTCTGCTGCCTGGCCAGCTTTCTGAATATTCTCGGTCTTGCGGATCGGCAGTCAAGTTTTTGTTTTTGTGCATGTTCACCCAAGTCGAAAAGCGGTGAAAGCCGTCTGGATTATAGCAAGGATCAATCAAAACCACTGCTTTGTCTAAAGCTTCGTTCACTTCCTCACTCTGTCCTGCGGCTAGATAATAGGCATACAAAGGCGCCGCATTTCCACCACTGGCTTCATTGCCATGAATATTAAAACCTTGATAGGTCACCACAGGCATATCACTTACTTTCAAAGGTTTAGACGCATCAGGATTACTCAATTGGACATGGTCTGCTTGAATTTTATCCAGATTTTGCTGATTGGCTTCCGAAGTAATGACTAAATAAATTAAAGGTCTTTCTTCGTAGCTACGCGAATACTCTACCAGTTTCACGCGATCTGAAACACGCGCCAATTCCTTCATGTAAGCGTATTGTTTATCGTGGCTCAAATGCCATTCTCCGATTTGATGTCCAAAAAATTCCTCTGGTGAGGGCACGTTTTTATCATAAGCAATATCGGGGAGATAGTAAGTAGTGGCTACTTGCGCGAGGGTCAATTGAAGGCTCAGTAAGGTAAAAAGTAAAGTGAGTAAATAATACATAATAATGTAGTGATTTGAATTTGTTTGCTTTGGTTCAACCTGGTTTGCAGCTATTTCGTGAAGTTTAAGACTGTTCGATCTTGTTTGGTCTGGATTTGCCTTGTATAGTTTTCAAGTAGCTGTAAATGTTTAGGGAACATGTAAAAAATAATCTACCTATTTTTAATTTTCTCCCAAACTACTACTGCCTTGCTTATCGGTCAGGTAATACTGGCTATCTTCCCTCTTCGCGCCTTGTATTAGTTCGCGATAATTCTTAAAAATTTAGGGACTTTATTTATTACACATTCCCTTAGTATTTAGATTTTTTTAAGTTACTCTTTGCGTATTTAGCGTCCCAACTTGACTATTCCGAAGAGCAAATAAACACATTTTTTAATAAATTAAATTGACATGAAAGGATTTTTGTTAATCATCTTTAGTTTTGTAAGTTGTAGTCTTTTTGCTCAAATCAATGAAGCCCAGCAAGTGTTGAATGGTACCGAGCAGCATGCTTTCTCTTTAGTTTTGCCAAAAACGGATCAAAAAACAGTGGAAAAGGCATGGATGAAATTCATCAAAGAATATAAAGGAAAGACCAAAGCAGACAAAAAGTCGGGTGTTATCTTTACGGACAATGCGGATTTGGAAGATATGAGTAATAATACAGTTGATGTGTATGCACAAGTTGTTCCAAATGGCGATGCGACGGTTTTGACAGTTTGGTACAATCTCGGTGGTGCTTATCTAAATTCAGAAATGCACGCCGATAAAGTAGGCGTAGGAAAAGATTTGATCAATACTTTTGCGCTGACCGTTTCTCGAGCGGCTATTGAGGAAATGCTAGCCGCCGAGGAAGCTAGCTTGAAAGACTTACAAAAGGAGCAAGAGAAACTGGAAAAGGAAAAGAAAGACTACGAAAATGAAATCGCAAAGTGCGAGCAAAAAATAAAAGAAGCAAAGCAAAACATAGAAAAGAATGAAACAGCACAAGCTAGTCAAGCAGAAAAAATAGCGGCACAGCAGAAAGAAGTAGATGTGGTGAAGGAGAAGTTGAAAAAGGTAGAATGAGGAGTAATTGGCGGTCAATAGTTCTCGCTCTGAGTGGAATTGAGTCCTCTATCATATGGCAATTGGTAGTCCTACGAATGTAAGGCTGATGCGCCGCCGTCATTTCAGTTTAAGGCAGACAAGTCCCACGACGATGTCGCTTCAGTCTTACAAATTTGATACTTCCTATTGAAAGCTTTTTCAACAAATCAGCAATCTAAAATGTACCTATACTTTTCAAAGGTCTAACAAAAATGGATTCACTGACACAGATCACACTCGGAGCAGCCGTTGGAGAACTTGCTTTAGGTAAAAAAATAGGCAATAAAGCGATGCTTTGGGGCGCTATTGGCGGTACAATTCCCGATTTGGATATTTTCGCTGACTTGGTTACCGACAACATCAGCGCGATGGCTTTTCACAGAGGAATCACTCATTCTATTCCCTTTGCGCTGCTTGCGCCACTAGCATTGGGCTGGATGTTGCATAAAATATACGATAAACCACCGCAAAGCAATGCTGCTTGGTGGCGCAACTTCGGATCAGCCTATCTATTTTTTGTAGTCTTGACGAGTGTAGGCGCAGTCGTATTACCAATTCCTATAAGTGATGTATTGCCAATTGCTGCCATCGTGAGTGCCAGCATATTGTTTTTTCTGCTGCTCATTTTTGCTTACCGCAAGATTAGAAAATCGCCCCCTTTGGCACAAAATCCAACCTGGAAAGCTTGGTCGCTTCTTTTTTTCTGGGCCATTTTCACACATCCATTATTAGACGCTTGCACTGCTTATGGCACACAACTCTTTCAGCCCATTTCTGATTTTAGAGTTGGACTAAACAACATTTCAGTCGTCGATCCAATATACACCCTTCCTTTTTTGATTTGCGTCATCATTGCAAGTATTTCACTACGCAATACGCGAAGAAGAACCATTGTCAATTGGTTGGGCATTGGTCTAAGTACGTCCTATTTGCTCTACACGGGCTATAATAAAATCAAAACAGATCGCATTTTTGAAGATTCCTTGGCAGCGCAGAATATTAATTACGAAAGATATACCAATTCCCCTACCATTTTCAATAATATACTATGGCAAGGTGTGGCAGAAGCAGATACTTGCTATTATCAAGGCAGATATTCTTTACTAGATGAAACGCCTGAAATCAAAAAATTTCATCGCTTACCCAAAAACCATGAATTGCTTGATCGCTATGCTAATCATCGAGAAGTGAAAATTTTAGAATGGTTCTCGGACGGCTACTACAATGTCGAGCGGCGCGGAGCAGACACCCTTCAATTCAACAATTTGAAGTACGGTACGATTTCAGAATATCCAGAAGAAAATCCGACCTATGTGTTTTCCTTTCTTTTCAAAGAAGAAGCGGGCAAACTCGTTCAGTTGCCACAAGAGTTTGTAAGGGACAGTGCCGCTTTTAGTTTTTTTTGGGAAAGAATCAAAGGTATCTAAATTATGATATACCTCACAAAAAGAACCTCTTTCTCAAATAATAAGTATCTGACTTTAAGATTGCGCGATCAGATTAATACCAAAATATTTACCTACCTTTGCCTCGCATTGGTGAATTACCGATTCAAAAAAGTAATTCTTAAAAGGGAATCCAGTGAAAATCTGGAGCAGTCCCCGCTGCTGTAAGTTCCGTTAAATGCTTTTAGCGACAAACCACTGTTCCTTTGGGAATGGGAAGGGGCTAAAAGTGGAACGAGCCAGAAGACCTGCCAACGCATTTCCGCGATGTACTTTCTCTGTTTGGAGAAGTATAAGGCATGCTGAATTTGGGATAAGAATACAAAATTCGCTTTTCGTGAATTTGGTGATTTGTTTATTTGGTAATTCGGTGATGAAGGCTTCACTAACTTAGAGCTTGTTTGGAGAAGAATTGAACTGTAAATCAGTAGTTTGCGGTTCTGGCGAAGAAAATAATAGCGACTTTATCGAGATAAACGAGCGATTATTTTCAAAGTCAGGTTCGTAAAATATTGGTTTACAGGAAGATAATGCTCCAAACATGCTCTTAGCAAATAAATACACTTTCCTATCCTACATCTAGCATAAAATAACTTTCGGAGGAAAAGTTGGCGGTGGGTCTCTTGTTGGTCGAGGGAAGGTGTAGTGCTACACCCTGCCGTCCCTTATTCCTTACCTTCATCTGTATCTGCTATCCGTACTTTACCTTGCTCCGAAGGTAAAACACAGCAGATGCGACTTTTCTTGCTTTTAATGGCTTTGCTTTTTAGTCTCGTTCTTTTCGGACAAGACACCCTTTTGTTGCCTTCCGTAGAGATTAATGCAGCACCAATCAGAGCAGTGAGCGTGGGAAGTAATTTTCAAAAATGGGAGCAAGCGGCGGTATCAAAGCTACCAGTTCAAAATGTAGCGAATCTATTAGAGCAAGAAGCAGGCGTTTTCATCAAAAATTATGGTTTGGGTAGCCTAGCGACTTCTTCCATTCGAGGTGGCAGTGCAGGGCATACTTTGGTGCTGTGGAATGGATTGCCGCTGCAAAGTCCGATGTTGGGTTTATTGGATTTGTCGTTGTTGCCTGCGCAGACGAGTGAGGAAATTACGCTCGAAAAAGGAGGCAATTCTGCACTTTGGGGAAGCGGCGCAATTGGTGGCATTGTTGGACTAAACAATCGAGCGGATTTCGATCAAGTTTTTCGATTTTCTACTCAAAGTAGCATTGGTAGTTTTGGGCAATTGAACGAAAATGCGCAAATCACTTTCGGCAACGCTCAATTGCAAAGTGTCACCAAGTTCAATCATCAAGAAGCGGACAATGATTTCTTTTATTTTATCAGTCCAAATTTGCCCGACCGACAGCAAAGCAATGCGCGTTTTATACAGCAAAATTGGATGCAAGATTTGTATTGGAAACCCAATCATAAGCAGTCACTCGCCTTTCATTATTGGCATCAGCGGTCGGATCGTCAAATTCCGCCGACCAATGTACAAACCCGCAGTCTGGCGCGCCAAGAAGACGAGTCGCATCGCTTTATCTTAGAGGGAAAACAAATCGGAAAGCGAAGTATTTGGCAAGCCAAAGTGGCTTTCTTTCAAGAAGATTTGGACTATTTTGACGAACAAATCCTACTCGAATCGCCTAGCCAATTTCGCACTTGGATGAGCGAATTGACGGCGCAATGGAACATCAAAAAGCATCATCAAGTATCGCTTGGAAGTACTCAATTTTTCACCAGTGCGCGGACGACCAATTACGCCAAGGGCGTACAAGAAAACCGCCTTGCCCTTTTTGCGAGCTATCGTTTTCAGCAGGCGCGTTGGCAAATTCAAAGTAGCCTTCGGCAGGAGCGCGTGGACAATGCCTTCGTTCCACTTGTGCCACATCTGGGCATCCATTACCAGCTTGCACAGCATTTTGATCTCAATCTTAAAATCAGCAAAAATTATCGGCTACCGACGCTCAATGACCGTTTTTGGCGACCTGGTGGCAACGAAGATTTATTGCCAGAAAGTGGTTGGAGTCAAGAGTTGGGCTTGGAAAAAAGGCTAGTGAATAATAAGTTTCACTTGACTTACAAAGCGACTGCCTTTAGCCGACGTATTGATAATTGGATTCTTTGGAGCATTCGAGAAGGACAGCCTTTTTGGTCTGCCAATAACATCTCAAAGGTTTGGAGTAGAGGCATCGAACAAAGACTAAACAGTACTTATCAGCACAAACACTTTCGCCTTATTTTCAATCTAGGCTACGATTACATCCGATCTACTAATCAGGTGGCTTTGGAGCAACCTAAAACGGCAGTTGGCACACAACTGCTTTATACTCCTGATTATCAAGCATTTGGAAAGATAGAAGGACAATGGAAAGGCTTTTTATTGTCCTACCAACAACAATGGACCAGCGAAACACAAGGCGTCAATCAAATCGTTCCAGCCTATACAGTTGGGCGAGTTACTTTACAGCACAGCTTGGAAAAAAAGGCTTGGAGTGGACGGCTGTTCTTCCATATTCACAATGTTTGGGATAGTGATTATTTCATTGTAGAACGGCGTCCTATGCCAGGCAGGTATTTTTCGGGTGGCATACACATCATTTTTCAAAAACGGACACAAACGGATTGAAATGTCTTTTATCTTAAGACAGAAGATGACAGGCACTTCTAAGTTCCGTCATCAGATCACTACAATTGTTGGTGAAAACAAAATCAATCTGCTTTGCGTCCATAAAAATCATTCAATGAAATTATATTTTACCTATCTACTATTTTTAGCAAGCACTTTACTGTTACAAGCGCAAAACATCGCTGATTTTGAAGAATTTGAATTTGGCGATCAGCCTTTCCTGAACGGCAGTGACGGCAGCGGTGGTTTCAGCAGCGGCAATATTTTTCTGCCTAACTCTTTCACGGACGCGGGCACATTTACCTTTTGGTCAGGTTGGTCCATTTCTAGCGATACCGATACCACGACCGCAGGTTTTATGAACCAATACAGTGCCATTTCGGGCAGCGGCGCGGAAGGTTCTAGCAATTATGCGGTCAGTTTCGTTGGTGGTGGTTCGATCATGGAAGTCATGGAAGGTGCTAATGCCGTAGCGGGTTTCGAGATCAATAATGGCACTTACGCCTATTTGAGTATGTTGGAAGGCGATAGCTTTGCTAAGAAATTTGGGGGCGTGGACGGCAATGATCCTGATTTCTTTTTGTTGACGATCAAAAAATTCAAAGACGGTGTACTTTCCACCGATAGCATTGATTTTTACTTAGCAGATTATCGTTTTGAGGACAACAGCCAAGATTATATCATAGAGGATTGGACGTACGTAGATGTCACTTCTTTGGGCTTAGCGGACAGCTTATTGTTTACCCTTACTTCTTCTGATACGGGTGTCAATGGTATGAATACGCCTGCCTATTTTTGTATGGACAATGTGGAGACAGATATATTGATGTCCAATAGAGATTTGAGCAGAACAGTCCATCTAAATGTTTTTCCAAATCCAACTACAGATTACTTAAATTTTGATTGGTCGGCTCAAAACGGCATGCTTCGCGTGTTCGATTTGCAAGGACGTTTGCAGCTAGAGCAGCCTTTGCTAGCAGGCAATAATCAAGTAGATGTACGACGGCTATTGAGTCAGCAGTATGTACTGCAATTGTTGACGAAAGAAGGCATGTTGAATCGTCTGTTTTGGAAGCAATAAGTAATTGAGAAGACAGATTTGAGAAGTCCAGTAATTCTGGATTTGGAAAGTTGGGCTTAGCTGTTGGGGTTGTGTAAAAAGTCGAGATTTGCAAAATTTAAGAATTTTGTAAATCTATCTTTAGTTGATTCTAAATTTACTAAATATTGAAAATTTAGCAAATTGTTACCCTTTTAGACTTTTTACATAACCCCAACTTTTCCCAATTGACTATTAATCTTTTGTGTTCTTCTTGCCCACCTTAAACGTGAGGCTGTTGTATTTTTTGTAGTTCAAAAATTGTACGAACTATTGTTTTTGAGTAAGTACCAGCAACAATACCATAATAATTAGCAAAATACCCCCTATCAACCACCAAAAGCGAGTATTTTCCAAGCGCAATGCTTTTACATCACCAATCGCAATCAAGTGCGCCCAGTAATTGGGATGCGCATATTCTGGACTGGTATTCGGATCATTCAAATAGTCCAATTTCGCTTTTTGTAGCGCAATTGCTTTGTTTTCGCCTGCTTTGAGGTATTCATAAAAATTAACGGAAATGTCCTTAGTCGTTTGGTCGGGCGCACTCCAAAGACTAGCCACCAAACTGGAAGCACCCGCATATTGAAATGCTCTTGCCAAGGAACGTACGCCCTCTCCTTTGTTGATTTGTCCAGCTCCTGTGTTGCAAGCACTCAAGACCACCATATCCGCATTCAGCTTGAAATTGTAGAGTCCGCCTGCACGAAGAAAGTGGTCGTTTTTGCCTTCTTCTTTCGTAAAAATCAAAGCGGATTGCAAGGGCTGTTCTTCATTCAGAACACCGTGCATGGCTAAATGCAATATCCGAAAACGATGCGCATTTTCCAGAAAAGCAGTTTTGGTGGCAGCTTCATTGATCCAGCTTTGCCCTTTTAAAAGAGCAGCGATTGCCAGCACTTCATCGTCTGAATAAATCAATTTTCCCATGGAGCGCAATGCGACGGATCGGCTTTGAGTTGGAGCAAGGTTTTTGTTTTCAAGGCTTTCCAAAGTATTTTCATCGTATTCTATGCCAAAGCCACCAAAGAGCGCGTCTGCTTCTTGGTGGGTTTGATTGGAGAATAAAAAACGGCTCGAATACAGATAGCTGATTGCGTATTTTTGAAGCAAAAAAGGCGTAGCTGTACTCAATGTATTGCTGGCTTCGTACAATAAACTTTCAAAGGAAATTTGCGCGAGTTCGCCGTCTGGAATGATGATTAATTGCTGCGTGGAATTAGCGTTTTCTAAAGCGGGAGCAAGTAAGGATTGGTAGGTTTTGTGTGCTAGGAATAGGTATTCTTTTTTGCTTTGAGGTGTGCTATTGGGATGACGCAAAAAGTGGCTAATAGACTGAATATCAGTCACTATTTGCTTTGCATTTTCAATTTTATGGAGCTGAAAACTATTCTTTGATAGGGCGAATACGTAAGCGTTTTGATCGCCTAAGAAATACTCTAATAAAAGACTTTCTTCCGCTAGTTTATCTTGTATTTCGGATACAGTAGGCGACGTTCGGAAAGCATATTTGAGTGCATAGTATTCTGGATAGTGCTGCTCTAAATTTTGGATAAAGTCTTGATAATTTTGTTTTAGCTGAAACAGACGCTCTTTATCGTTTTTTGATGCTGCTTCATCCGTTGCTCGCAGGCCGTAAAGTTGTGTTTCTACATCATGAATGTCTTTTTTCCACTTTCTTTCTTCTTCTAATACCTCTTCGGGTAAACCAACAAAAGATTTGGCAAATTCCTCTTGTAGTGCGTCCAAAAGGACAACGGATTTATTGCTTGCATTAAATTGATAGGCTTTTTGTAAGTATTGCTCTTCTTCGGTCATTTGGTGCAGCAGCAATGCCGTTTCGATTGCCTTTTCGTACCATTGTGCACTTTTTTTCAGCAGCAAAAATTTTGACTTTCCCATACGATAACCCAAACGTATCGCATCAATAAGTTCGTTGATGTCTTCGTAGGTTTGCAAGGCCTTTTCCAGCGTAGCAATACTTTGATTTTTTGTTCCCTTTTCGGTCAAAACGGCTGCCTTTCGCGTGAGGGTCGTCAGCAAATCGTACTTAGATTGGATGTGGTATTGAGTAGGCGTAGGATTGCTATTTTTTGTGCTTTCGATGAAGTCTGGTACTAATATTTTTATAGCAGTCGCAAAATGTTGCAATGCTTCATCAAATTGAGCTTGAGCAGCTTTCAAATTGCCAAGATTACTGTATAGCTCCGCATCAAATACCTGCTCCGACATCTCTTTGGACAACGCAATGCCTTTATCAAAAGAAAGCTGTGCATCATCGTATTTACCCAATCGAGTGTAGTTTTCAATCTGATTTTTATAGACTTCCAATAAGTTGATCCGATCTTGGGCTTTGTCACAACTTTCGGCAGCTTTGGCATAATAAATGGCAGCCTTTTCACTCTCTTCAATCAACTCGTAAGTCGCCGCTAAATTATTGTACACAATGCACAATTCGGACTGCAAATCGGCCGCTTCGTAGAAAGTAATCGTTTTTTCATATAGCTCAATAGCGGTCTCGTAAGCACCTATACTTTTATAAGCTGTCGCCAATTGGTCTTCTACTTGATAGACACTCAAATCCTGCGCGCCATAAGTAGCAATGCGATAGTTTTTGACTTGTTCCCAATAAAGAATGGCATCGTAATATTGTTCCGCCACCAAATATAAAATTCCGAGATCGTCGTAGCGACTGATTAGGATAGAATCTCTCTTTTTTGCAGTCAGCTTTTCATCTTTTTTAATGGATTCGATATTGCTGTTGAGGTCGGATAGAGATTCTTCCAGCAAACCAAAAGCTCGGTAAATACCAGACCGCAAAAAGAGGCTGTTTTGCGTGTCGGGATGATTTTCGCCCAGCACTTCATAACGAATTTCCAAAGCATTACTTACTGCTTCAATGGCAGCATCCAATTGGTCGGTATAATAGTAATTGATGCCCAATTTGTGATAGATACTTGCTGCATCTACGGACTCTTTATCTTCTAAATCTGTGAGGTAATCTTGTAGGACGTGGACTGCTTTTTCGTATTCAGACTGGTTCGTATATTCTTCCGACAACTGTATGATGTGTAGTGTCAATGAATCATTTCCTAGCAAGCAAAAAGTGAAGAAAATAAATAGAAGCAATGAAAAAAGCCGTGTCCACATAGGTTTCTTATTCGATGATTTCCTTAAGTAACGATCAAAGAATAATTTCTCGATTTGTGACGGCATCTTTTGCCCTGCTGCTGTGTTGAAAAGCCTCGACAGCCAAA
>JBCCRX010000037.1:0-26541 GCA_039201015.1 Bacteroidota bacterium
TCTACCCATTTTACTTGTTCTTTTTCCTTCACACTACGTTGAAAAGCCTCGCTGATGCCCTGCATCGTCTACGTTTTTCGCCTTGTTTGAAGAAAAAATACCTTCGCAAAATTTGGGTACCTTATTTATTACAAACTCCCTAAAGGGAATTATTTCATTTCCTACGTTGTTTGACATCAAATAAACAAATCACCAATTCAACGAATCAACAATCAGTAATGGAATACAACGCAAGCAAAATTGAGAAAAAGTGGCAAAAACACTGGGAAGAGCAACAGATTTATAAGGTCAGCAATGACAGTGATCGCCCCAAATATTATGTCTTGGATATGTTTCCTTATCCTTCGGGAGCAGGTTTACATGTAGGGCATCCACTGGGCTATATTGCTTCAGATATTTACAGTCGCTACAAAAGATTGAAAGGCTTCAATGTTTTACATCCGATGGGTTTTGATGCCTTCGGATTGCCTGCGGAACAATATGCTTTGACCACGGGCATTCATCCTGCCGTTTCTACCGATCAAAACATTGCACGTTACAAAGAGCAGATGCGTCTGTTGGGTTTCTCTTTCGATTGGAGCAGAGAAGTGAAAACCTGCGACCCAAATTACTACAAATGGACGCAATGGATTTTCACCCAATTGTTTGCGCACTATTACGATCAAACAGCAGATAAAGCCTTACCGATTAGTGATTTGGTAGCCACTTTTGAGCAAGCAGGCAATGCGAAGGTGAAAGCAGCGACCACTCAAACAGCGCAATTCAATGCAGAAGAATGGAAGGCAATGGGCGAAGCCGAACAGCGTGATATTTTAATGAATTATCGTCTGGCGTATCGCGAAATGGGCTATGTGAATTGGTGTGAAGAATTGGGAACGGTTTTAGCAAATGACCAAGTGAAAGATGGCGTTTCGGAGCGTGGTGGCTATTCCGTAGTGCAAAAAGCGATGCCGCAATGGAACTTGCGGATTACGGCTTATGCGGATCGTTTGTTGTATGATTTAGAAACTATCGAGTGGTCGAATGCTTTGAAAAGCATGCAAAGCAATTGGATTGGTCGTTCGACGGGTGCGCAACTCTTCTTTGAGGTGGACGGACAGGACGAAAAAATTGAGATTTATACCACACGCCCAGATACCATTTTTGGGGCAACTTATATGGTTTTAGCACCTGAACATGAGTTGGTGGCAAAGTTGACGACTGCTGAACAGCAAAAAGATATAGATGATTATTTAGCCTACTCACAAGCACGTTCTGAAATAGATCGGATGTCCGATAAACAAGTGACGGGCGCGTTTACGGGAGCTTATGCCATTAATCCATTTACAGATAAGAAAATCCCGATTTGGATAGCAGAATATGTCTTGATTAGCTATGGAACGGGTGCGATTATGGCCGTGCCGAGCGATGACGAACGCGATCAACGTTTTGCAGAAAATTTTGGCTTAGAAATCATTCCTGTGGTGGACAAAAGTGATTATCCAGAGGCGACTTTGGATGATAAAGTCGGAAAGCTTATCAATTCTGGTTTTTTGAATGGCATGGAAGTGAAAGAAGCCATTCTAGCTATGAATGAGAAGGTGGAAGAAATGGGCATCGGTAAAGCGAAGGTGAATTACAAACTACGTGATGCTGGTTTCAGTCGCCAACGTTATTGGGGCGAACCTTTTCCGATAGTTTATGATGAAAATGGTTTTGCCAAAACCTTGCCATTGGAAGATTTGCCATTGGAATTGCCCAAAACGGAAGATTTCAAACCAGGTAAAGGTGGCAAATCGCCTTTATCGCGCTTGGAAGATTGGGTGAACTTGGGAAATGGTTCGACCAGGGAAACCGATACGATGCCTGCGGTTGCTGGTTCTTCATGGTACTATTTGCGCTACATGGATTCTAGTAATCCAAATGCTTTTGCTAGCCCCGAAGCGGTCAATTATTGGCAAGATGTGGATTTGTACGTGGGCGGTGCGGAACACGCTGTGGCGCATTTGATGTATGCCCGTTTTTGGCATAAGTTTTTGTATGACAGAGACTTAGTGCCCACCAAAGAACCTTTTAAGAAGCTCGTTAATCAAGGCATGATTCAAGGGCGATCCAATTTTGTGTATCGAGCCAATGAGCAATTTGCGGAGAAAAGTTTCAAGGAAAAATTAGAAAAGTATCAATACAGTTTCCAGACGGAATACCCGATTGCGGGTGGCTATGTTGATTTTGCAATGCCAGAGCACCAATTAGCGATTGAGATTAAATCGGGTAGTGATTTAAAGCGATATTTGGAGCAGCGCAAGCCAGATTATGATAGAGAAGGTTGGAAATTACTGCTTATTTCTACACAAGAAGTTGGAAAATACTACTTCAATTTTGACATCATTGCCAAACGCATCAATCGCGCTATCGAAGGCACAGTGGACAATTCGCATTTGGAAGAAGCATACGCACATCCTTTATTCATTTCTCAGGATGTGGTGCGAAAACGAAACTGGGAAGCATCCACTACTGCTTTACACGTAGATGTCAATATCGTTCATAATGATGTCTTGGATATGGAAGCCTTCCAAAATTGGCGTCCTGACTACAAGAATGCTTATTTCGTCACTAACAAAGAAGGCAAGTATCTGTGTGGACACGCTGTAGAGAAGATGTCCAAGTCCAAATACAATGTTGTCAATCCAGATTTGATGGTCGAAGAGTACGGTGCAGATGTTTTCCGTATGTACGAGATGTTTTTAGGACCAATAGAAGCTTCCAAACCATGGGATACGCAAGGCATCAATGGGGTTTCTAAATTCATGCGTCGCTTTTGGGATTTGTTTTTCACCAACGAACAGTTTGTAGTCAGCGAAGACGCTCCTAACAAAGCAGAACTCAAAGTACTACACGCGACGATCAAAAAAGTAAGTGAAGATATTGAGCGGTTCAGCTTCAATACTTGCGTGAGCGCGTTCATGGAAGCCACCAACGATCTGCGCAAAATGAAGTGTAACAAACGCAGTATTTTAGAGCCTTTGACGATCTTGTTAGCTCCTTTCGCGCCTTATACCACGGAAGAATTGTGGCACTTATTGGGCAATGAAAGTAGTGTTCATCATGCGACTTACCCAAGCTACGAGGAAAGTTATTTGAAAGAGGACGAAATCGAGTATCCAATCAGTATCAATGGTAAAAAACGCGCCACAGCTATGTTTCCGAGCGATGCGAGCAAGCAAGAACTAGAACAAGCAGCTTTGGAAGTAGAAGGCATTCAAAAATGGTTGGAAGGCAAGACGGTGCGTAAAATCATTGTGGTGCCGAAACGGATGGTGAATGTGGTGGTGGGGTGATTCCAAACATGCTCTTAGCTATGAAGAAAAATAGATATAGATGTTGAAAGCGTAGTAAATACGATCAAGTCAACTCTTGATGAACTCAATACAGGCATAAGCAATGCTCAACTCAATGAGCAAGAGCAGCAGGCAATAATGGAGGAAGTCGAAAGTATTGAAGCATTAGCATCGAGCATAAAAGAGAAAATAAAATCGACTTCTTAATATTTATCTTTATGGGTAAGATTAGAGTTAAAAACTTTGGACCAATTGGAGATGGATTAGAGCAAGATGGATATTTAGCTATTGACAAAGCTACACTATTTATTGGCAATCAAGCCACTGGGAAAAGTAGTGTTGCCAAGTTATTTTCCACACTCACTTGGCTAGAAAAAAGTCTTTTCACGGAAGAGCTCAAAGCGGGAGAGATTACTAGCGACAATCGCTTTGTAAACCAATATTGTGCTTATCAAGGTATTCAAAATTACTTTAAAAAGGATACCAATATTGACTTCTGGGGACAATACTGTCGCTTTCGTTTCTTAGATGGTAAATTAAAGTTAGATGAACAGTATATTGCTTCTGCTAGTAATAGTCAAGACGGAATCACGGTAGAATCAGGAAAAAACAAGCATAATTACTATTATCTGAAACCCAAAATCATGTATATTCCTGCTGAGCGAAATTTCTTGAGTGTAGTAGAGCGACCTGAAAAAATAAAAAATCTGCCACTTCCACTCTATACCTTTTTGGATGAATTTGAGCGATCAAAATCAGAACTCAAATCTGCAATTGATTTACCAATTAATGGCGTGCGTTTTGAATATCAAAAATCAAGCAACACTTCATACGTAAAAGGAGAAGATTTCCTACTAAAACTAAACTATGCGTCTAGTGGCATTCAATCTTTATTGCCACTTTATTTAGTATCTAGCAACCTTGCTCAGTCTATTCATCAAGAGTCCAGTAGAGAGGTAAAAGAAATCAGTCTGGAACAGCAGCAGAAACTAAGGAAAGAAGTAGATCAGATTATGTCCAATGAAAAACTCAATGATGAAGTTCGGGCTGCCCTATTGGAACGTTTGAATAATAGCTACAAAAACCAATGCTTCATCAACATTGTAGAAGAAATTGAGCAAAATTTATTTCCTACTTCCCAACGCGAATTGCTTTATGAACTGCTTAAGTTCAGCAATATGACCGATGGAAATAAATTATTATTAACTACGCATAGCCCATACATCCTGAACTACTTAACGCTTGCCATCAAAGCTGGTCAAGTAAAAAATAAACTTCAAGCTAATGAAAAGCAACAAGATAATCTCAATCAAATTATTCCATTAGATTCTTGCGTCGATCCAAAGCGGGTAAATATCTATGAGTTCACAAATGATGGAATTATCAAAAAACTACCTACTTACGATCAAATCCCTTCTGATGACAATTATTTGAACAATGAATTGGTAGATACTAATGAAATTTTTGACCAATTATTGGAACTCGAAGAAAGTATTTTATGATAGATTTTTTCAGAAAGGAGTGTGTAGTTGAAATAGATGCAAAGCAATTTGGTATTTGTGATGATAATGATAAGTTGCCTGCGTATCCTGATACAGACAATGCAGACAATTGGATTGCTATTGTCCAAAATGAAAATCAAAAAACTATACAATTCATTGCTATTGATAATTGTATTCCGATATGGAGAGCAAAGGGTGAGATGGAAAGTCGTTGTGACGGGATGCTATTTTATGAGGATAACATTGATTTTGTAGAACTCAAAGTGGTTAGAAATAAATGGATTCAAAATGGAATTATACAACTTAGGATTACGATCACCAATTTCTTGAATGTTTATGAAATTGATGAATTTAAGCGAAAACGTGCTTTCTTAACCAATTCCAAGCATCCTCAATTTAAGTTCAGTCATAAAGAGCAAATGCAAAAATTCAAGCAGGAGACTGGATTTCGGCTTGTCATCGCAGGAGCGATAAAGATTTAGCAATTAGGCGTACACACCAAAACAGGAATAGCTAGCATCTAAATGCACAAAGCCTTTAAACGCTTTCTGAAATTTTCATTTTCTAAGGCGATGAATTTTTCAACTACATCATCATTATTGTACTCACTTGCTTTCTATTTACTATTTTTAGAGCGCGATCAAAGCCTACTTACAATCCTTTCGACGATCTTTTCCAAATAGATTTAAGGCAATTAAATGAGGATGGATGTGATACCCTATCTGCTGAATGTGGTTATTGGAATTTAGCAAAAATTGAGGAGGACTTTGCAGTTTATTATCAAATCTATCAGCTAGGATCAAAATATGTAGAAGCAAAAGGATTTATTTTTTGGATGGATACTTTTAGGATGAGTATAAACGACTATCGACCTGATATGCTTGATTCTTTTCCTATTTCTTCTACCAAAGTTGACAGATTAGAGGAAATCATACATAACTTTCAATTTTCGGTTGATACAGTTCTTAAAGATCAAGTCAGAATCGTTTCCCACAACAAAATTGATACTATTGTGCTTGGCGCGCATACTTATCTTGAAAGATATCAACCCAGACCTATCTATGTGAGACGATTAGATGTTTTTAGACCTGCCTCTATGAGTCCAATTCAAAAGTTTAAAAAATGTGCTCTAGTATGGCTACCATCAATGAGTTTTCAGAACAGTTGGCTCAATCGCTTCATCACTTATACTTCATCTACGATTTCGAAAAGAAAGAAGTCTATAAGTTTGGAATATCTGATAAACCCATCAATAGCAATAATTCATCTGCTCGATTAGGGGAACAAATCAGACTTTACAATCAAGTAACTGGCTCACCAAGATTTTCTGGAAAAATTCTAATCAAATCTATCAAAGGAAGACACAAAGCTAGGATCATGGAAGATGATGCTGTGCTGAAGTATGCAAAAAAGCTAGAATATTTCAATCCATTTTGTCTAATAGTTGCTATATATCATATTATTGTTAATTTTACATGACATTACTGTGATAAAAATTAAATGGAAGGATTATTTCATTCAAATATGTATCCTTAATCTAGAATAAAGAGAGCAGTCAAACTTTGATTATTTTGTAAAATCACATCTTACGTCTTCTACTATTTGCACAAATTTCTCACTTGCAGTATGATTAACTCTTTCACAACAGCAACTAATTTAATCTTTCACGTAAAAAGATAATAATAAACTACATTCAGCATGAAATCATTACTTATCATTTTCCTCAGTTTATTCCTATTTTCTACATCAATTTTTGGGCAAGATACTACTACTACTGTTGTTCTGACACCCACGGATGATGTTTATTCTCAGAATGGAAGCATTAGGAATACAGAGGAACTAGAGCTTAAATTTGGAAGAAAATCAATCTATATGAAATTTGATCTTTCAAATTTACAAGGCGATGTAACTAAGGCCAAGCTTGTACTTACATCTACCACTAAATCAACAAGAAGTATCATAAATGTTTATGAAAGCATTGATACAACTTGGACAGAAGAAACCATAACGTGGTCTAATAGAGTAAATAAAGATGATAGCGATTTATTGGGTAGTTGGGAAGATGATAACCAGCAATCCTTTGAAGCTGGAAAAGTGATTGAAATAGATTTAAATCAAACTTGGAGGGCTAAAAATGTCTTGAGCTTAATCATCCAAAGAGCAAGTGGTAGAATTTATAGCCATACAAGTATTAGTACAGTAACTACTATTGCCGCTAGTGAAAACGATAACGAATCCTATCGCCCAAAATTAGTTCTAACGATCAATGGTACAATCAATGATGATGGAGACGATGGGGATACAGACGATGACGATGATGACAGTACAGACAACGATGACAATACAGACAATGATGATGACGACGATAACAATAATGATGGAAACAATACATCAGATATTTGGTCGATTGAAGAAGATGGAACGATTTACTACAACGGAGGAAATGTAGGCATCGGCACGACTACTCCCCTTACTAAGTTTGTGGTAGATGGTGAAATTAGAGCAACCAAAGTGCGGGTGCGCGGCGATGTGAATTTACCAGATTATGTGTTTGAACCTGATTATGAGTTGCGTTCTTTGGAGGAAGTAGCAACTTATATAGATGCAAACGGACACCTGCCCGAAGTGCCTTCTGCCGAGCAAGTAGAACAAGAAGGACTATCGCTAGGGGATATGGATGCAACCCTCTTGAAAAAGATAGAGGAATTAACGCTCTACATGATCGAAATGAAAAGAGAAAATGAAGCTTTGAAGCAAGAAGTAACCGCTTTGAAGCAGCAGCTAAAACAATAGGATTTTACCAAAAGCTCTAATTTCATTTTAAGGCGATACGAAGTGCTGTTTTTCTTTACATTTTTCATGTAAACAGCCTGAGTTAAAGTAAAGAAATCGCGCAACAGCTATGCTTAATAAATCTCTTCGGACGGAAACACAAATTTTGGGCATACTTGTTGAGCGATCTCAGGAGCTTCACTAAGATTTATTTCATGTATTGCTCAAAACTTCGTGCCTCCCTAATTTCATTTCAAAAGATCCTAGACCGATGCGTTTGATATTTCTACTTACTTTTTGCTTTTTCGCTTCTTTATCCTACACTCAAATTACGAATGATCATTGCCGCGATGCAATAGAAGTATTTGATGGCGATGCTGTACGCGTAGATTTTGGAGATTCACGCTACGATTACGTTCCTTCTAATAGCTGTGATGTAAGCTCCTCTAATGAAAATGTATGGTTCAAAATTGTAGGCACAGGCAACATTATTAGACTTAGTCTTTGCGAAGGCAATAGTCACCGTATTCGAGTATTCGAGGGTGGATGTTCTGGACTTACTTGTTTGGACTATGTTCAAAGTGTCGCTACTTATACCGATGAGTGCGGTGGCAGCTATGCGCAAACTGCTACTTTTTATGGAGAGCTAGGGAAAACCTATTACATCTATTGTAGCACTAGCATTTTTTATCGGGATGTAACGCTGCGTGTACAAATGATTCCTCCAGTTGAAAACAACACTTGCCAAACTGCTAGCAAAATAAGTATAGCGAGTACAATCACTTACAGTATTACGGGTACTTTTAGTAGTGGATTTATCCCTTGTGAGAGTACGCGTCCTTCTGGTCCAGATGCATGGTATACTTTTCAAGGAACAGGCGGTTTAGTGAAAATATTGAGCAGCACCAGCAGATTCTACCCAAGTGTTTACAAAGGTGACTGTGAGCACTTCAAATGCCTGCCAGAAATTTGGATTAACGAAGAAACTGCTTACGAGACCGAAGTAGGAGAAACCTACTACTTGCAGTTGTTGTTCAGCGATTTGGACGAAGAAACGTTTAGCTTACAGCCAGTGAATATAGTAGAAAATGATGATTGCGAAAATGCTATCCCATTGGTGGCAGGCGATACGCTGTTGGCCACCTTTGTGGATACAAAAGAAGACATTGATGCCTGCAATCCGAGTCATAGAGCAGGAGGATATGATATTTGGTATCAATTTACGGGCAACGATAGCATTTTTCACTTCTATCCCAATGGGCAAAGTATAGCGTACAGAGTGATTTTGGGAGATTGTGAGGCTTGGGAATGTCAGACAGAATCGCTGACCCGATTTATTCCAACCAATGGTTATAGCCTAAAAACAGAACGCGGAAAAAATTACTTCCTCAATTTGTATAAGACTAGAGGAGCAGATACCGTGGAGGTATATACGGAGTTCACGGCGGTAGTAGAAAATGATACTTACCATGATGCTATACCAATCAATTGCTTGGATACAGCACGTGGTACTTTGCTGCACGCACAACACGACAGAGCCATCAATGGAAAAGAAGACCCTAGCGTTTGGTACACTTTTGAAGGCACAGGCGATTTTCATGTAGTGAATGCTGCTTTTACAGGAGAGGGCAGTGGTGGTCGACCACAACTCTCTTACTTCAAAAAAGAAAACGATCAATTAATAGATGCCGATATTTATTCTAATGGCTATTTATACTTTGAAGCTGGCGTCACTTATTACATCAACGCAGTATCCAATTACAGAGCAAATCCTTTTTGGCTCAAATTAGATTGTTTCCCAAAGCCATTCAATGATCTATGCTCAACTGCTACTATTATAACGCCTACAGACACGGTTGCAGGAAGCTTTGAATATGCCTCCGCCACTGAAGATCTCTCGTGCAATCTACACAACAATGGAGATGTTTGGTATCAGATTAGGGGCGATGGGAAATTTTATAATATAGGTTTAGTGACAGATAGACGCTCTTACTACGGTGCTAGTTTTTATAAGGGAGATTGTCAGAATCTAGAATGTGTTGGGACGAGTAGGATTCAACTTGAAGCGGACGAGCATTACTACCTCAAAATCTATTCCGACAACTACAGGTGGACGGAAAATGATACATTCAAGATTTATTTTGAAGAACTATTCATTGCCGAAAATGATATTTGTAACACGGCAACCCCTTTGTCGTGTGGCAGTATGATAACCGACTCCTTGGATCATGCGATAGCCAATGATATCAATTGTGAGGGCGCTAGTGGTTCTAGAGGTATTTGGTATCGCTTAGAAGGGACAGGCGACTATTACTCCATAGCTATCAATGTGTACAGAAAAAGTGATGGCTACTCTAGTTCAGGGCGTCATTATTTTACGCTATTTGAGGGCGATTGTGGTGATCTCAATTGCATCGAAGACCGCTCCAACTATCAAGAAGACAATTTGACATTTTTTGCAGAAATTGGAAAGACATACTATTTGGTTTATCATCACACGGAAAGTTATTTCATCAATCTGAACGTCCAATGCATTGACTACCTGGACAATGATTCTTATACCAATGCTTTTCCCATTGAATGCAATATTCAATACACAGGCTATGTCCATGATCAAACCTATGAAACCTTTGATAAATGCTATTCCAATAATATCAAGAATGACATTTGGTTCAAAATGGAAGGAAATGGACAGTATGTCACTTGCCATAGCCAAAACGTCAGAAGCGTCTATAAACTGGATGAAGATGGACCTTATTGCTATCGTGCATCTATTAATAGTAAAGTGTTTCTGGAGGAAGGCATCACCTATTATTTCAGATGTGTACCTTCCGATTTAGAAGAAGATTATCTCAAAAGTTTTGATTTTGAATTGGTTTGTGGTGAACCGCTACCAAATAGCAATTGCATGGGAGCTATTGAGCTAAATTGTGGTGATAGTTTGCAAATCAGTACCATTTATGCCGATAGAGAACTGGAAGCCCCCGAATGTGAAACGGCTACTTATTATAGTAATCTCTACGTTACTTGGTACAAAATCACGGGCGATGATTCTTGGAGAGAAATCTATGTTGTAGGAGGAACTTTCAAACTATACGAAGGCAGTTGCAATGAACTTTCTTGTAGGACAGCCACCACAAGATTTTTTGTGGAAGCAGGAGTAGATTATTACATCAGGGTTTACAATGACTACAATAGCGACACGGAAATGAATATTTTCGTACGGTGTGTAGCATTGCCAGACAACGATCTCTGTGACCAAGCACAAAATATAGCGTGTGGTGATACACTCAATTTTGATTTCAACTATGTGAATGCCTGTAGTGAAGCAGGGGATTGTGTAGGTGGAAATAGCCGCAAAAAAGTTTGGTATAACGTAACGGGCAATGATGAATACATTCGATTGAGTCTATCCTCCTCTAGGTATTCGAGCATTGATCGGGACTTAGCCATAGAAATCTATGAAAATGGATGCTGCTATAAAGATCGTCCCGAAAATTTATATGGCTCTACGCAAGACACCTACTTTTACGCCGAAAAAGATAGCGTGTATTTAGTTGGTGTATCCTACAAAAATTCAGCTTATTATCAAGCTTACTATGATTTGATCGTTGATTGTATTTCAGCGGAAGCACGTACTTTTAATGTCTGCCAAGATGCTCACCCGCTATCAGCGAATCAGACTTATTCAGCGAATTTAGCTAATAGTATCGGCTACAATAATTACCACTATCCTGAGAATAATAAGCCCGTTCATTGGGTGCAATTTGAGGGGACAGGTGGTGTAGATACCTTATCAATAGATTACAGTAATAGTGAAATTAGTAGCGTCGATCTCTATCTTTACCTAGATTTGGGAAAAAACTGTGAGCTGATTAATATTCAAAACTCTTTTGAACAACATTCATTAGCTAACACCCAAAAAGCAAGCTTCGCTATTTCAACCCTTGAAAATATTAGATACTTAGTGGGCATACATTCCACATCAGCCGCAGATACTAGTCAGAATGTTCGTATCGCTTTAAAGCCTGTCGAACCATTGAAAGCATGTGAATTAGTTTTCCAAGACCCCTTTGAACTGGAGTACGGCTATACCAAACCTATTCCTTTGGATATACTAGGTGCAAGTGGCGAATTCGAAGTGTATCTACACGAACATGATGACAAATCTGAGGTCAAACATTTCCAAAAAATCGAAGTTGGTGAGGCGTTCAATATTATGCCATTATCATCAGGAACGAGCGTCGTAGAATACAGTGGAATCGCATGTTATGGTCATGCTTTGCTTGATTTAAAAGTCAATAATATTCCACCACCAGCGCCCGATCCCTGTTTAGAACAAGCCGTCATTTGCGAAACATTCATCCAACACCAAGATGAAGAACTCCTTGATGCTGCTTACCAAGCCTTAAAAATTGAGTCCAACGCTATCATTGCCTACGAAGCGGAGGTCGTTTACTTAGCGGAAACGGAAATCCTACTGTTGCCTGGATTTGAAACAGAGGACGAGAGTGATTTTACAGCAGATATAGAAGCCTGTGATTTGGCAGAAAACAATCAAAATGAAGTCGTAGAAAACCGAACTGCTAGCAAAGCATCTCCTACGCCCAACCTACAGCTATCGCTAGCACCGAATCCATTTAGTGGGCAAACGACTGTTACGTATCAAATCCACGAAAGAAGCGAACTTAGTTTACTACTCTACAATGCTAGAGGGCAATTAATCCGTACTATCGTCCCGATGCAGATACAAGAAACAGGCATTTACGATCAGGTGATTACGGATGACGGGATAGAAGCGGGTTTGTACTATCTTATATTCCAAACGGGTAAACAGCGGATGAATAAGAAATTAGTGGTGATGAAATAAATTTCTAAGTAAGCTATTATTGGTCGTTATACAAAACAGATCGTTCTACTGATCTATTCAATGCTCCAAAGTGCTGTATTTTCAGCTCCGCCATGCTGCGTCCTGCTTTTGCACAATTCAAAAGGGAGTTTTCATCCAGCCAAGCAGTCAAGAAACCAGCCCAAAAGGCATCGCCCGCACCAGTGGTGTCTTTCACTTCGATGGGACGGCTCGGAAGAAAATGTGTCTCCTTAGAAGACATCGCCCATACCCCTTCGCTTCCTAATGTGATGCAGACAATTTTTGCGCCTAAATCAATAAAATATTGCCCTGCACTTTCCGCATCGGAAAGTGGACGTTTGTACAGACGCGACCAATCTACTTCACTTAGTTTAACAATCGCTTCTTGAGCGCAATACGCCGCAACTAAAGACTGTGCCTTCTTTCGATTTGCCCAAATTTTAGGTGCATAGTTCAAATCAATACTCAATTGTGCACCGTAGCGATGCGCTTGTGTTGCCGCTGCCACAATGCTTTTTTGCGCGGGTACTTTGCTAAGTGCGAAACAAGTAGTGTGGAAAAGGCGAGTAGCTCGTAGTAATTCTTCTGGAAATTGTTGGGCAGTTAACTTGTAGTCTGCTGCCCGATAAGCCTCAAAATGAGAGACTGTTTTCGAGCGCGTCACCAGAATCAGGCTAGTTGGGTTTGATGTTCTAGCAATGTATTGGGTGGTCACGCCCACTTTTTCCAAGCTTTCAATTAAAAAATTACCCATATCATCCTGGCCTACACCTGCTACTAAGCTGACTCGATTTCCCAACTTTGCCATGTTCATCGCTACATTAGCAGGACTGCCTCCTTGTACACGTTTGAAATGTTCTACTTTGCGGAAATCATCCGCAAAATCTATACTCATTAAGTCCACCAATAGCTCACCCGCGCAAAGGACGTCGTAAGACTTTTTTCTTTTGCTCATCTGTTTAGGTTTGTAGCGGCTAAAGTAAGAGCTTGTTTGGATTTTACCGTCTTGATAACCAACATTTTATGAACTTGGCGTTGAAATAAATTGCTCACTTATCTCTGTAAACTCACAACCTATTTCTTGGCAATAGCCATAAACTATTGATTATCAGTTGAATAAAATTCCAAACAAGCGCTAAACAGCAATTCCCGATCTAAAAAACACGCGAAGAGACTTTTGAAGTTTGCTGTTAAAAAAAGATCATTTTTAGCTCAACAAACAGCACTTTAGCTAAAAAAACTTCAAAAGTCTAAACTACGATTTTTCAGATCGGGAATTACTGAGCTCTAAGTATTAATATATTGTTTCTTTCACTTATATACACTTTTTAATCTATGTGTATGATAAAGGAATTTTTTCGTAGAGAAAATTTCCAAAAAAAGTGTATCGGGGTGAAGTTATTTCTATGCTACCTTCTGACCTCTAGCCTACAAACAAGCATTTACTTCAATACCATATTTTCTGCATCCCAATGCACAACGCGTTTTTCATAGACACTAATGTTGCTAGCCAGCGGTGGCGCACAGGCACGCAGTCCGAAAGTCGCATCTTCCACTACCTTTCCGTCTCCTCGTATGGCATTAAAGAAGTTACTGAAATGGGCTAAATGATCGTTCGTATCTTTGGGTGCATCGAATCGCTTAGAAGTAGGTTTTAAGTTCTCCTTTTTGGATTGCGCGTACTCTTTTTCGTACCAAGCTTGATACGCTTTTTGCTGCTTTTCAGTGAAGGTATCAAAGCTGTCCCAGCCACCATAGCCTGGCGCACTTGCTATTTTACGTCGAGTGAGTGTCAGGTCACTCCAGCCAATATCTATGACTCCTTCCGAACCAATCAAGCGCAACCTGGAACTACCGCCCGAGCCATCGGTAAAATTGACGCGCATTTGCATATTGAAAGCAGGATGTTTATCATTTGCTGGATAATCAAAAAGGGCGAGCATAATATCGGCGGCATCGCGTCCGTCTTTCCAATAACGTAAGCCGCCCGTGGCGTAAATTCGTTCTGGACCATTGGAACTAATGACGTTGTGCAAGCCCGAAAAAAGATGAACAAACAAATCGCCCGCTACACCCGTTCCGTAGTCTTGATAATTGCGCCAGCGAAAAAAGCGCACAGGATCAAATTCATGATTGGGCGCATCCCCCAAAAACTGCTGCCACTTCACCGTTTTTGGAGAAGCATCTCTTGGTATAGAATATTGCCAAGCACCACTCGCAGATTGCCGATCATTCCAGCTTTCTATCATGATTAATTGCCCAATCTCGCCCGCTTCGTAGAGTTCTTTGGCTTTATTGTCCGCCCAAGAACTCACACGCTGACTACCCACAATGAAAACTTTCCCACTTTCTTTTTCGGCTTCGATCACTGCTCTTCCTTCTGCAATATGATGCACCATCGGTTTTTCGCAATAAACGTGCTTGCCTGCCTTCATCGCATCTATCGAAATATGGTCATGCCAATGATCGGAAGTCGCAACGATCACGGCATCTATATCTTCTCTCGCTAAAATTTCTTTGTAGTCAAAAGTGGTGAAGATACTTTTGCCATAGAGTTCTTTCACGCGCTGCAAGCGACCTTTGTACAGATCACAAGCCGCCACAAATTCTGTACCTTCCGCTTTCAGCGCTGTTTTTAGGTTGTTGTGTCCCATGATTCCCATGCCGACGACCGCAAAACGTATCTTATCGTTTGGACGAATCTTCTTTTGCGTAGGGCTATTTTCTTTTCCTAGCAAAATACCAGGCGCAGCTCCTGCTACTAATACTCCGCTGGACATTTTTTTGAGGAAAGAACGTCTCGAATTACTGTTTTTCATGAATCTGTCGTTTTTTCGTGTATCTTGAATCGCGAGAGCTAAGATACGGCAATGCCCTTGATTTACCAGCAATTTCTAATGTAGGATTTAGAAATGTCATTTTTGTTCTAAATTGTAAGAATGATTCCCAGATTTAGGGTATAAAAATGACATTTCCTACTTTCAGACTGTATAAAATCTTCCAAATGAGAAATTGCTATTGGTTTACTATGCTTTTGTTTAAACTCTTTACAATTAAACGGTAAACTTATTTGTATATCTTTCTGGAGTATGAAGTACGACATCACAATTATTGGAGGTGGCATAGTGGGCTTAGCGACTGCCTATCAATTGTCCCAAAATCGACTCGATTTGAAGATTGCCCTTGTCGAAAAAGAAGAAAAAGTAGCGCAACATCAGACGGGTCACAACAGCGGCGTCATTCACTCTGGTATTTATTATCAGCCTGGTGGTTCCAAAGCCATTAATTGTCAAAAAGGTTATCGCTATTTATTGGATTTTTGTGAGCAAGAAGATATTTCTTACGATTTGATCGGTAAAGTGATCGTAGCAACCAAGCCTTCGGAATTGGCAGAATTGGATAAAATCTACGAGCGAGGGGTACAAAATGGCTTGAAAGGCATTCGGAAAATAAGCAAAGAAGAAACGCTAGAAAAAGAGCCACGCGTGAATGCAGTGGCGGCTATTTGGGTGCCAGAAGCGGGCATTGTGGATTATGCCGAGGTGGCTAGAAAATATTTGTCTATTGCGCAGAAAAGAGGACTTTACCTTTATGCTGGTCAGTCACTTTGTGAAGTCGTTCAAAAGCCCAACGAAATTACAGTAGTGACCAACAAAAAAGAGTTACAAACAAAAATGCTGATTACTTGCGCGGGTTTGTATTCAGATAAAGTGGCAAGAATGACTGGGCAAAACATTGACTATCAAATCTTACCGTTTCGTGGCGAGTATTACGACTTATTGCCCGAAAAAGAGCATCTGGTCAATCACTTAATCTATCCCGTTCCCGATCCCAATTTTCCTTTTTTAGGGGTACATTTTACACCACGAATCGGTGGTGGCGTAGAAGCTGGTCCAAATGCAGTTCTCGCTTTCCGACGAGAAGGTTACAGTCGCTGGAATTACAATGCAGCGGAGTTGAAAGAAACAATAGGCTATAAAGGCTTTCAAAAAATTGCGAGACAGTATTGGCGGACGGGTTTGGGCGAACAAATTCGTTCTTATTCCAAAACGGCTTTTGTACGCAAATTACAACAACTACTTCCCTCGATCAAAACTAGCGATTTAAAGCGAGGCGGCGCGGGTGTTCGTGCCATGGCTTGCGATGTTCAAGGCAATTTAATCGACGATTTTTTGATTTTAGAGCAAAAAAACATCATCAATGTGTGCAACGCGCCTTCTCCTGCGGCTACGGCTTCTTTAGCGATTGGAGAAATGGTGATGATGAAAGTACTGAAGCAGATGGGACAGTAATTTAGTACAGATTATTTTGAAACAGTTTCCTCTATTCCACGTCAATAGGATATTGTCCTGATCTTAGGATTACATTGAACCTATTCCATGCTTAGACGTCTATTGCGAAAAAATGCTTTATTTCTAAGAATAAGTGCTTTGCTGCTACTGTGGAGCGAGCGTTTGCAGCAATGGCTCTATCAGCAGTTAGCGGCGCGCTACCTTCGCAGTCCAGTTGGCTTGCTTTTACTGATTGGCATCATCGGAATAGTTGCGATTATTGTTAGTGCTTTAGGGCTGAAAGGTGGACTAGCACTCTTCGGCATGATCATCGGAGCACCGATTCTGGTAGCTTGCTTTTTCAATTTGGAGCTGGGCATCATGCTCACGATTGTGTGTAGCTTCTTTGTGACTTTCTTTCGTAAGTTTTCTACCATTCCCTTTGGTACTGCACTGGATGGATTGCTTTTATTGTTGCTAGGTGGCTTATTGTATCGTCTGGTGAAGGAGCGGAATTTTAAGTTCGCGACGCATCCCATTAGTTTGATGATCTATATTTGGATTTTCTACAATCTGCTACAAGTCATCAATCCGCTTTCGCCTTCCATCACAGGTTGGTTATACGCGGTTCGCTCGCTCGCCCTTTGGCTGATTATCTATTTTGTGGCTTTTCATAGCATCAATAGTTTGAGGTTCATCAAGCGGTTTTTGGTATTGACCACTGCTCTAATGTTGCTGTCTGCGCTTTATGGCTTGAAGCAAGAATACCTTGGTTTCAGTGCGCAAGAAATGACTTGGTTGCAAGCCGATCCACTGCGCTACCAATTGTATTTTACTTGGTCGCGCTTGAGGGTTTTTTCACTCTTTGCTGATCCGACTTCCTTTGGCATTGCCATGGCTTACTGGGGTGTATTTTGTTTGATCTTAGCTACCGCAAAATTCAGCACTTGGAAAAGAATTGCCTTAGTAGTGGCTGCTTTCCCAATGTTTCTATCTATGGCATATACGGGTTCGCGTACCCCTATATTAATGGTGGCGGTCGGGGCAGTGTTCTATGTTTTGATGAATCTGAATCCGAAGACCATTGCGATAGGTGTAGTTTTAGCAATGATTGGAGGTGTTTTTGTATTGAAATCTACCAGCAATCCAGTGATTTTCAGAATCCAATCCGCTTTTAGTCCACAAGATGATAGCTCCATGCAGCTCCGCTTAAAAAACCAAAACTTTATTCAACCCTACATCCAGTCGCATCCCATGGGTGCGGGCTTGGCCACCATTGGTGTGTGGGGAAGGAGGTTCAATGCCAATTCTTGGCTGGCAGATTTTGCGCCAGATAGTGCCTACGTTCGAGTAGCGGTAGAGTGCGGTTGGATTGGATTGATTATTTACTTGGCCATGTTTTTGATCGCGCTTTGGTACAGCGTTCATTATTTTTTCAGAGTAAAAGACCCCACTATAAAAATTATTTATCTAGGACTGACCAATGTGATTTTCTTGATAGCGGTCGCTAATTATCCACAAGAAGCCGCCTACATGTTGCCAACCAATTTGGTCTTTAACGTCATCTTGGCTATTGTCGTTCGTTTGAAAGATTTTGATGAAAATTATAGTACTCAAAGAAGGCTTGAAGAGTGAACCGCAGAGCTACGCAGAGAGTAATACGCAGAGTTGCGCAAAGTGATTCTCCGCGTAGCTCTGCGAAAAATACTCTGCGCAACTCTGCGGTTAAGCAAAAAGCAACCAAGCAGAAAAATTAACATCAACATGCGTATAATTATATTACTATTCTGCACATTTTTTCTACTTTCAACTTCACTTGCCCAAAGCACAGAGGCATCTAACAAATTCAAAGAGTTCTTGGTCGAATTGGCTTGGAAAAATCATCCTACATCTGATATTTTTAGGAGTAAATTGAAGATAGCAGATTTGGAAACAAAGGCGGCCAAATTGGGCTATTGGGATGCGGTACTTCCGTTTTTAAGTTTTTCCAATGGTAATCTACCTTTCACCGATGGCGTAGTCGGCAATCCAACGGGAGGCAATGGTGTTTCTTTTGGACTTTCTGTTCGGTTGGCTCCACTTTATACCACCGAATTGGAAATAGAAGCGGCAAAGGAAAATGCAAAGATTGTCAAATTGGAGCGAGAAGGCGGAAAAATAGCTTTGCGTAATAAGGTCTTGAGTTTATACAATCAATACCTGTTTGCTCAAAAAATCGTAGAAGAGCGCCAAAAAGTAGAATTAGAAGCCATAGAAAACCAAAAACTAGTGCTCGAATTATTTAAGCAAGATGCCGCAGAATACGAAGATATCAATTCTGCTTCCACTGCCCTGTACAAGGCAACGGAAGATCGAATCAGGGCAGAACTAGAAATTGAACTGTCTGACATTGCAATAGAAGAATGGATCGGTATGAAAGTCGAAGCCGCAGAGTTGTTGTTTATGAATAGTAACTAAGTCATTTCTCACTATATTTGTCTATAAAAAAGATTGGTTATACATTTGTAAAATATTTGATTTGTAACAGCATACCATTTTGAAAATGTACATTTTAGGAATAAATGCCTATCACGGAGACTCTTCTGCTTGTATATATAAAGACGGAATACTCTTGGCAGCCACAGAGGAGGAACGTTTTAGAAGAGTTAAGCACTGGGCAGGTATTCCAAGTGAGGCAGTAAAGTTTTGCTTGGAAGTGGCGGGCATCGGACTGAACGAAGTAGATCACATCACGGTCTCTAAAGACCCAAAAGCAAAATTCAACGAAAAAGTTCTCTACACGGTCAAAAAAGGTTCTATACTTTCTGTGCTCAATAGAAAGCGAAAAGAACACGCCAACGTACAAACCTTGAAGGAAGATTTAGCAGCTTTACTAGCTCATGATGCCAGCAATTTGAAAGCAGAAATGCAATACATTGAGCATCACCGCAGCCATATGGCATCCTCTTTCTTCGTTTCTCCCTTCGAAGCCTCTGCTATCCTTTCGGTGGACGGCATGGGCGATTTCACTTCTACTATGCGTGGTACGGGCAAAGGCAATAAAATTGATGTCATTGACAGCGTTTCTTTCCCAAGCTCCGTCGGTTATTTCTACACCATGGCAACTCAGTATTTGGGGTTTCCGCACTACGGCGACGAATATAAAGTCATGGGGCTTTCTCCTTATGGTACGCCCGACGAAAATATTATGAATAAGCTCAGAAAAGTGATTAAGATCAAAAGCAATGGCTTGTTTGAGTTGGATACGCATTACATGCAAGGTGCAAAAAAAGGAGATTGGACCAGCACAGTGGACGGTGTTCCTTTGATTGCTAGAAAATTTGGCGACGAATACGTAAAACTATTCGGACCTTTCCGTCAGAAAGGAGAAGAACTAACGCAATACCACAAAGATTTTGCGGCTTCTGTACAGCGCGTGACGGAAGAAGTGATCTTCCACATGGCAGAAGATTTATACAAGAAAACGGGCTTGAAAAATCTTTGTATCACGGGAGGTGTCGCTCAAAACTCCGTCGCTAATGGAAAGATTACCGATAATACCTCTTTCGAGCAGTTGTACGTTCCGCCCGCAGGACACGATGGCGGCACTTCGGTAGGTTCTGCGCTCTACTTTTATCATCAAATGCAGGACAATCCTCGCAAACAATTTGGGCATCAGGCCTATACAGGTGTTTCTTTTACTAATGACCAAATTGAGCAATTTTTGAAAGCCAAAGGCGTGAATTACAAGCGCGTAGAAGATGATGCGATTTATGATATGGTAACGGATAGCTTGGTGAATGGCGGCGTCATTGGTTGGTTTCAAGGTAAAGCAGAATTTGGTCCTCGCGCTCTGGGCAATCGCTCCATTTTAGTGGATCCGCGAAGAACGGATGCGCGCAATTTACTCAATGAAAAGATCAAGCGTAGAGAAAGTTTTCGACCCTTTGCACCCTCTATTTTGAAGGAGCACACCGCAGAGTATTTCGAGAAAATAGACGAGGTGCCTTACATGGAAAAAGTCTTCAAGATCAAGCCAGAGAAGCACGACATCATCCCAGCGGTGACACACGTGGACGGCACGGGAAGATTACAGACCGTAGATCAAAATGATGCACCCCGATACCACAGCCTGATTGCTAAATTTGCAGAAAAAACAGGCGTTCCTGTATTGCTGAATACTTCTTTCAATGAAAATGAACCGATTGTGAACAGCCCAGAAGATGCTTTGAACTGTTTTACAAGAACGAAAATGGATACCTTGGTATTAGAGAATTGCGTGGTCAGCAGAAACTAATGTGGATGAAAAGTCAGACTAGATGTCAGACGTTAGAAACCAGAAGTCGGACTTGTAAACCGTAAGTTGAGGTTTAATTCTAGTTTTCAGTGAATTGGCACGAGTTATATAATCGGCTTATTGTCAATGATTTACAATCCTAGAAGAAGTAGCCTTTTGTGACCTTTGTTTCTTTTGTGGTTAAAAAAAGAAAATGTCCACTGGTAAAAACAAACGACTCTTCCAAATAAATAAACGCTATAAAATTAACAGAAAACAATTAAAAAATGTGAATCATGATTGCTACAACTTATACGGCAAAGTGCCCACTTGGAAACGATCTAGAAGTACCTACTCAAGTTGCTTCGGATGACAATTATCCGACGGTGAATGAGCTAGAGAAGATGAAGGACTATTTTGATGAATACGGATATGTGGTTGTTCGTAATTTGATCCCAAAAGAAATTTGTCAAGAAGCACTGGAGGCTTTCGATAAAGAAGTGCGTCCCTACGACGGGCATATTTACAGACAAGCTAGTGCCAATCCAGAAAAACACAAATGGACCAAGCACAATTACATGCTCAATTCCATTTTGAACGTACAATCAGTAAGTAGCAGCAAGTTTGCTAAATTTCGTAAAAATGGTCTAATGGCACTCACGCACAATAATGTGCAGCAAGTGATGCAAAAATTAATGGGTGATGCGCCTAAGCTCGTGCAGTCCATGTTTTTTGAAGGCAATCCAACGACTTGGGCACACCAAGATTGCTATTATTTGGATTCAGAAGATCAAGGGCGCATGATCGGCAGTTGGTATGCCTTGGAAGATATTCATCCAGGTGCGGGACGTTTCTACGTCTATCCAACAAGCCATAAAATTGATATGCAAAAAAATGGAGGAGATTTTGATATTGCGTTCAACCACGATCGTTACAAGCAATTGGTGAAAGATGTAATTGTAAGGCACAATTTAGAATGCGTCGCACCTGCTTTAAATCAAGGAGATGTCCTATTTTGGCACGCTGCTACGATTCATGGCAGTTTAGAAACGACCGATCTCTCCCACTCCAGAAGTTCTTACACGGGGCATTACATCCCCAATTCTACGCGCTTTTTGCAATATCAAAGCCGCATCAAGCCATTGAATTTAAGAGAAGAAAATGGCATGAACGTGAACTTTCCTAAGGATTTGGATCAGTTCTCTAATAAAGCAATGCTATTTGTAGAAACAACCTTTCCTAAGCAGTTCCAATGGTTGAAAAAACAAGCCATCAAAGTAGTGACGAAGTAATTGTAGAAAGAAGTCAGATTGGAGATGTCAGAAGTCAGACGGGGCACGATTATAAATTATGCCAAGACATGGCAGGGAATTGTCCTGACATAACAGCAAGCCAATGTTTTGATGAATGAAAAAGAACAAGCAGTTAGGGGCGTTTTCGTGATTGGTCGTCAGCACAGTGGTAACACTTTTTTGACCAGAATACTCGGCAGCGCGCCTGATTTCTTCGTAGATGAAAATGAAAATTCTTGGTTTGAGTTCGTTCCTGTCATCAAGCAAAAAAAGACGCTAGAAGAGCGGATCGCTTGCTCCACAGAACATTTACTGCGAGGGAAACCGGAAGTGGCGGCGTCTTATTTGAAGTCTATTGAAGGCTGGGCGCAGCAAAATCCAGAGCATACACTTTACGAACTTTTTCAAGAGAGCATGAATCAAGTAACCCATGGCGCGGGCAAGCAATATTGGGCGTTGAAGGCAACTTCTTATATTTTCTATGCCTCCGAAATTTTGCGCAATTGCCCTAATGTAAAACTGATTTATATTCTACGCAATCCGCTTGATTTAACTGCCTCTAGCAAAAAACGCAATCAGAATCGAATGGATTGGTTCATCGCTACCAATATTGCTTGGAAAAAAGGCGTGAGCATTGCAGAGCAGCTCTTGGCGGCCTTCCCAGACCGCTTTCTCGTCGTAAAATACGAAAATTTAGTGCAAGGGGCGTCCGAATTTAATCGAATTTCTAAGTTTCTGGGAGTAGAACTACAAGAAGATTACAGTAATATGCCAGTTGTGAATACCTCCGACCAGCCTTATGCGGTCACTCAAGAAAAGGGCTTAAAACAATCAAGGGTCTATTATTTTAGAAAATATCTCTCCGATGGGCAAATATATTGGGCAACAAAACTTTCTGGCGGCAAAAAAATTGTAAAAAAATATTATCCAAACATTCCATTGCCCAAAAACGTTACATTATTCAATAAAATAGGAGGCATACAAACTTTTGTTTTGATGGCTTGCCTGTTCGCTAGAAAACATTTCAATATATTTTCCGTACATCAACTTCGTAGGGTTCAGAGGAGACTCAAATTGATGCTTTTTAGCCGTGAGAACGCTTGAATGTCATAAAAAAACATATTAATTTTTAGTGTAAGACATTTTTTTCTTATACATTTGCAAGTGAACGAATTTAATAAATGAAATAACTGTACCCGTTCAATTACATTACGAAACTGTTAAGTTCAACGGCTCTAGTTATTGTATTTAGAATAAGGACGATATAAGACAAGTTTTACTTAGGAAAAAGACAGCTAAATTTTACGAAAAAGACTTACGTTCATCATCAATTGCATAATTGTGAATGAACTATTCTTGTTCCTACCTTATATAGTATCACATTGTTTTATTTCGTGTTAACTCATTTTCCCTACACTATCCGGTTACACTGAATATTGGGGCTATTGCGCCTTACTGTTCGTCATAGGGGTAATTTTACTCTGTACTACTTATATCATCACAAGGGTCAAGTTAACATGAGAATTTCTATTATCACAGTAGTCAGAAATGGAGAAGAGACGATAAGAGACACCATTAATTGTGTTTTGAGGCAGTCTTACCACAATATTGAATATATCATTGTTGATGGTAATTCTACAGATAACACTTTGAGTATCGTAAAGTCGTTTGGCTCTAAAATTGACAAGATCATATCAGAACCTGATACAGGTATCTACAACGCTATGAATAAGGGTTTGCGTGCTGCAACGGGTGATTATGTAGCCTTCCTGAATGCAGACGACTTTTACACCAATACGGATGTAATTTCTCAAGTTGTGAGCACTGCTAGAGAAACAGATGCAGATTCTATCTATGGAGACTTACTTTTTGTAGATCAAAATAATATTAATAAAGCGGTTCGCTTCTGGAGAGCAGGGCACTTTGACCGCTACAAAATGCTTTTTGGTTGGAGTGTTCCACATCCTACCTTCTTTGTAAAGAAATCAGTTTTCCATCGTTGTGGATTATTTAGAGAAAATTTTGGCCTTTCGGGAGACTATGAAATGATGGTTCGTTTCTTTTTCAAGGAAAGAATTAGTGCCGCTTACATTCCTCAAACGCTGGTTCGTATGAGAGTTGGTGGTGCAGGCAATTCAGGATTGCAATCAAAATGGAAAGGCAATCGGGAAGATTTACAAGCGTGGAAACAAAATGGACTGAAAATTCCATTTTTCACCATTTTGCTAAAGCCACTTCGTAAAATCCCTCAATTTTTCCACCGTCCAAATTTAGAGGAGATGCCATCCTATGATTTGGAAACTTCTATTCCGACCATAGCCTAGTTTTAATATTGCCAAATTACACATACTGTAGGAACAATCCGTTTAAGAAATAAATTAAAGCTCGTATCAATTGATACGGGCTTTTTATTTTGGGAATGAACGAAGCTTGACCACTTAATCAGAAAATTCAGAGCCACGAACATGCAAATTATTCATCAATACTTTCCAAATCTAAGTGCTGTGCAAATTAGCCAATTTGAGGCACTCGAAGGACTGTACAAGGAGTGGAATGCTAAAATCAATGTGATTTCAAGGAAAGATATTGATAATCTATACGAGCATCATATTTTGCATGCCTTGTCACTAGGAATCCTATTACAATTCGAGCCAGACGCAGATATTCTGGACTTAGGAACGGGCGGCGGCCTTCCTGGCATTCCCTTAGCCATTCTTTTTCCTCATGTAAAATTTACCTTAATAGATGGTACAGGTAAAAAGATTCGGGTGGTTCGAGAAATTATTCAAGCTATTGATTTAAAAAATGCGAAAGCACAACAAGTAAGGGCAGAAGAATGGAAAGGAAAAAAATTTGATTTCGTAGTCAGTCGAGCCGCTGCCAATCTGGATAAACTCGTTCCTTGGTCAAAAAAGCTCCTAAAAAAACGGCATCAGCATGCTTATCCAAATGGACTTTTTGCCTTAAAAGGAGGAGATATCAAAGCAGAAATTAAAGCCTTGACCACATCAGAATACACGGAGACTTTTCCTTTGGAAGCACTTTTTGATTTGGCATATTATAAAGAAAAATACATTGTTTACGTTCAGGCTTAAAAATCAACCTAATTTTTTCTATTCTTTCTATTTTTGCGCAAAAGCGACAAATAAATTGCGCTATTGCAACTTATCTCCACTAATTCGCATCCAATAAACACAGCAGAGATAAACATTAGAACAAGCTAGTGTGTTGCCTGATAGGCATGATAATGTTAGATTTGCTAAAGATTCAAAACTGGTAAGAGTTTAGTAATGAAAAATTTATAAAATGCTTTAAACTCAATTGATTACCGTAAAAATTGCATCATCGTTGAAACGCTCAACTTTAGTTATACTCGTCGTATTTTTGGTATTGCTGCTCGATCAAGCCCTAAAGATTTGGGTGAAGACCAATATGGATTATGGCGAATCTTTTAATCTACTTGGGATGGAGTGGGCTAGAATTCACTTTGTCGAAAACCCAGGCATGGCCTTTGGTATTGAGTTGGGGGGGCAAAGTGGAAAGTTAATTCTTAGCTTGTTCAGAATCGTAGCAGTAGGAGCTTTGACTTACTACTTGGGTTTATTAATCAAAGCCAAAGCTAATAAAGGTTTACTTATCAGTTTCGCGCTTATCCTTGCTGGCGCAATGGGAAACATTATAGACAGTGCTTTCTATGGATTATTGTTTGATCGTGGCTTGAGTTTTGATGCTATGTTGGGACGTTGGGTGCCTTACAACGATCTAGCGCAAATGAATTTTGAAGGCTACGCCCCCTTCCTCATGGGCAGTGTAGTGGATATGCTCTATTTTCCAATGATTAAAAATGCCACTTACCCAGAATGGTTGCCCTTCGTCGGTGGCAACCGCTTTGAATTTTTCAGACCCGTATTTAATATAGCCGATTCTTCTATTACGATAGGTGTATTAAACATTATTCTTTTCCAAAGAAGTTTTTTCAATCAAAAAGAGGAAGAAACGACCCAAGAAGCAGATCATGCTTCCGAAACCCTCAATACTTCACCTCCAACTTCACCTGAATAGAAGTATGCTTTTTAGGCGCAATTATGCCATTCAGTACTTCAAAGGATAGATTAAATTCGTTGGCTCTAAATGATTTCATTTGGTCGAGTATCTTTAGAAAGATATCGCCAACTATTAAATTTCGTTTGTTTTCGTTTAGAAGGACGTCAGCCTCACGCCTAAGGCGGACACGGTGAGGCGGACAGGTCGAGTCCTTCCAA
>JBCCRX010000038.1:0-26242 GCA_039201015.1 Bacteroidota bacterium
ACAGAATTTTATGTCTGCCCTTTTAAAAACCTTTACCGCGAGCTGCCGCAGGCAGCGATGCGGCAGCTCGCTGAATTGCAAAAATTGTCAAAGAACCACAACATCAAACTTCACATTCATGCTAGCAAAACGGATCATTCCCTGCCTCGACATTAAAGACGGGCGAACCGTGAAGGGCGTCAACTTCGTGAACCTACGCGATGCGGGCGATCCTGTAGAATTGGGAGCGGCTTATAGCGAAAAAGGAGCAGATGAATTGGTGTTTTTGGACATCACGGCGACGCACGAAAAGCGAAAAACGCTGGCAGCACTAGCGCGAAAAATTGCCGCCCACCTCAACATTCCATTTACGATTGGCGGCGGTATCAAAAGTGTAGCAGATGCAGAAGTACTGCTGGAAGCAGGTGCGGACAAAGTATCTATTAATTCAGCAGCAGTGCGGCGGCCAGCACTGATTGAAGAATTGGCGAAACGCTTTGGTAGTCAGTTCGTTGTCCTGGCAGTAGATGCTAAAAATATAGGTGACGATTGGTGGGTGCATTTGAGTGGTGGACGCATCCCGACGGAGCGTGATTTATTTGACTGGACGAAGGAAAGTGCCGAACGCGGCGCAGGGGAAATTTTATTCACTTCGATGGATCACGACGGCACGAAAGCGGGCTTTGCGAATGCCGCCACGGCGCGCATATCCGAAAATTTAAGCATTCCCGTCATTGCTTCGGGCGGCGCAGGAAATATGGAGCATTTCTACGAAGTGTTCACTGAGGGCAAAGCAGATGCTGGATTGGCGGCGAGTATTTTTCATTTTAAAGAAATGGAGATTTTGGATTTGAAACAGCATTTGAGGGAACGTGGCGTGAGTATTCGGATGTAGATTGATTGAGCTTGGTACAAATTCAGCGATCAAGCAGGCAAGCCATACAGTATAATCATGAGATAATGGACAAAGTAGAGCTTAATTTTCGCTGAGCAGGAGGTCGACACCTCCTCAGCGAATGAGGGTTTCTTAAGGGGAAAGAAGCGATTTTCGCTTCTTTCCCCTTAAGAAACCCTTCTCAAATTTGGCAGGCTCGACGCCGCCAAATTTGAGACTAAACGCAATCTAAATCCGCTACTCTGCTAACTTACTTTCCAATAACTTCTTTGCTTCCTTTGGGTGGGCTTTGCCTTTAGACTGCTTCATCAAATCGCCCATAAAAAAGCCGATTAAGCCTTTTTTACCGTTTTGGTAGGCCTTCACTTTATCGGGATGTTGTGCGAGGATGCGCTCGACCAACTCTAGTAGAAAATCATCGTCCTTGGATTGGAGCAGATTCATTTGGGTGGCAACTTCCTTTGCAGAGACAGTCGGACGTTCTAAAAGTGCTGGGAATAACCGCTGGTAAGCAATGCTATGACTCACTTGCTCGCTTTGGATTAAATCAATGAAATCCAATAAATTTCCAATAGGAATGGGAAAATCCTCCGCATCCAGATTTTCTTGCTTAAGGTAAGGAATGATTTTATTGATAAGGAGATTGGCAATGGCTTTGTGGTGAGCGCTTGCTTGCAATAATTTTTGCGCAAAAAGGGCAATTCCTTTTTCTTCGGTGAGCAAATTGGCGTCGTACTCGGACAGCTGATAGGTTTGGGTGAAAGTCTCCAACAATTGCCAAGGCAAGGGCGGCAGTTGTTTTTTAATCTTTTGTACTTGCTCGCGCTTGATTTTTATGGGCGGTAAATCGGGTTCTGGAAAATAGCGATAGTCGTGCGCATCTTCTTTGGAACGCAGTGGTGAGGTGCGACCTGTATTGGGATCAAAATTGAGGGTTTGTTGTAAGACTTTTCCGCCCGATTCTATTAAATCAATCTGTCGTTTTTGCTCAAATTCAATGGCTTTTCTCGCAAAACGCATCGAATTAAGGTTTTTTACTTCACATCGCTGTCCTAGCTTTTCTGTTCCTTTCAAGCGTACGGAAATATTGCAATCACAACGTAAAGAAGCCTGCTCCATATTGCCGTCTGAAATTTCCAGATAGCGCACCAATTGGCGCATCGTCGTCATAAAAGCATCTACTTCATCGGCGGAGCGCAAGTCGGGTTCGGAAACGATTTCGAGCAGTGGCGTTCCCGCTCGATTCAGGTCAATCAAAGAATGTTTGGGATCGAGATCGTGAATAGATTTTCCAGCGTCTTCTTCCATGTGGATGTGATGGATGCGAATGTGGCGCATTTTTCCGTCCACACGAATCGGCAGTTGTCCACCCACACAAATCGGCAAACGATCCTGTGTAATTTGGTAGCCCTTTGGCAAGTCGGCGTAGAAATAATTCTTACGATCAAAGCGATTCTCTAAATTAATGGTACTACCCAAAGCCAAACCCAAACGAATTGCAAACTGTATGTGCTGATGATTGGCTTTCGGCAAAGTCCCAGGATATGCCAGAGCAATGGTACTAATATGCGTATTTGGACTTGCTCCAAATTCGATAGCATCGCCGCAAAAGGCTTTGCTATTGGTTGCCAGTTGTACGTGGGTTTCTAAACCAATGACCGTTTCGTATTTGTCGTAAGTGGACATGATTTTCTTCTTTTTGTATCTAAATAGAACGTAAAGATCAATAATCAGAAGTTCGACGAGCATTGATTTCCTCCATAATTGCTACTATTTTTCGATGATAGTTTACCCAAGTATATTGTTGTGCAATTTTAGTCGCCGCTCGCCCGATTCGCTCTATCTCTTTGGGCTGTTCCACAAAGTATAAAATTTTTTCTTTCAAAGCCGCCACATCATTAATAGGAATAACGAATCCGCCACCCTGCTGTACAGCATCTTTCGCACCTGTATGCTCCGTTACGATAGCGGGCGTGCCACAAGCCATTGCCTCCACCACTGTTTGCGCCCAACTATCCAAATAAGAAGGAAAAATAAAAACGTCTGCTTGCTGGTAGTAGTGTACCAATGCTTCGTGGTGCAAAAAGGGAATGTAGGTGTAGCTGCCTTCGTACTGCTGCATTTGGTCAGCAGCATCTGCCATTGGTCCAACGAGGATTAATTCTACATTAGGCAGATGCAATTCGTGAAAAGCCCGTAACAAAATGTCTAAACCTTTTCGATAGGTCATTGTACCGACAAAAAGGAATTGTATTTTTTGGTTTTGATTCCAAGCCTTTTTGGAGGTAAACAATTCGGGATTGATGCCTAGATTAGCGGTGTAGAGACGTTCTGGCGCAACACCTTGCTCCATCATCGTATCTCTAGCAAAGCTGGAAAGCGTCAAAACGTAGTCGGTGTATGCTAAGGCTTCGTCTTTTAAGGCATTCATGTAGCGCATTTTCTCCCGCGTCAGCCCCTTTTCTAAAGGCACGATGTCATTGATGTCGGCGATGGTATTGTGATGAACTTGCGCCAAATCCAATACCGTTATTTTGCCCTGTTGCTTGGCAGCTTGAAAGGTGTGCAAATTGGCATTCTCGTAGCTCAATGCAATGTCATAATCAACTTTACTAATCGCTCCTGCTACAGCTTGATCAAAGCGTTTAAAGGATTTTTTGATTTTGCTTTCGATGTCGCTTGTAAATAATTTGTGATACACTAATAAGTCGGGGAAGTGACTGATGCGATCGGCGGGGATGCCTGGAAAGTTGCGCTTTCGGAGTTCGCCTTTGAATCTATTGGGAAGTAATTTTTGGGCGAATGTATTTTTATTGGAAGCAAATAAAGTATAAAATTGCTCCAAGTAGCCGTGTTGGTGCAGTGCTAATAGCAGATCATTGCAATATTGTTTGTTGGGCTGAGAAACGACTACTTTCATGCAGCGGACAATTCTTTTTGTTGTTTACGTAGAAAATAGGCCTTGTCCACCATACAAAAACCGAGTATGAAATAAATAATGTTGGGGATGTTGAAACAGAGATTGAAATAGAAGGTGACGATGAAAAGGAAGGGCAATAAATAGATTTTCGGGAGGTGCGAATAGAGGTACAAAATGGCAAACATAATAATTCGTAAAAAGAACAACACAAAGCCACCTTCCACCAAGATTCGTTCTGCAATTTCTTCGTAGTAACCATATTCCAAAACGAAATAAGATTTCCCTAGTATTCCATTTACGCCCGCATAAGTCGAGCCTAAACCGATTCCGAAAACCTTTTGCTCTCCTCGAAATCGAATAACTTCTTCCAGTGTTCCATAGACGCGCCGATCTTGGTCGCCTTCTATTCCATTATTAACGCGCTGGGCATAGTTATCCACCGCAATGCTCACCAGTTCGATATTATTGTAAATAATAGGAGAGAGAAAAATTACGAAGACAATAGCAATCCCTCCGACCACTCTGGAACTAGGCTGTAGAAAATCTTCGATGATACTCGCCGCCACAGGCATGAAGAAGATGATAAAAATGGAGCGCGAACCCGACATCAAAACGCTCAAAAAACTGAGAAAAACCAAGGAGTAGCGCATGATGATATTGGCGCGCTGAATGGCCAATGCCCAGACAAAAAAGCCACAAAAAGAAAGGAAAGCCGTGAATCCGCTGATGTAGCTGAAAGTGCCCGATATCCGAACGCGATCTCCAACAAAAGCATTTGCGCCCGCTTCGTCGTCTATGTATTTATTGAGGAAGTGCGTATTGGGTAGGTTGTATTGTAGCAGACCTATAGCAAACTGTATAAAGAGGACAATGATTGCTAGCTTTACGAGTTTTTCAAACGGAAAAAGGTCTCGGTTTTGGAAATAAACGAAGCAAGTCAGCCAAAGCCCATAGTGCAGTATAAAGCCCACGCCACCATGAAAAATCGTGGAATTTCTAGGATTGATGGCCATAAGGGCTAAAATGATACCGTAAACGCCTAGAATGATGCGAACATCTCCCGTTAAGTCCCTGCGGTAGGCAAGCAAAACAGCAAAAAGCATAGCAATTTGCACCAGAAAAGTAAAAAAATCGGTAACTGCACTTTCGAGTACCCACTTGCGCAAAGCTCCATTGAAGGTCGTGTAGAGCAGAATGAAGGCAAGCAGCCAGTAATTTGTTTTTAGTGCTTTTTCCAAAAAGTATTTTGTTTGCTTTAATGTTCTCAAGGGCGCATCAGCCTAAGGCAGACAAGTTCTCAGAACACCGACTGTTTCAATGTCAGACGAAAGAGCTCTAAATATCCTAACGTCTAATTCTAGCGTGAAATAACAACTTTTTCCACTTTTATCAATCGTTTATCCGCACGAATTTGCAATAAATAGATGCCAGCAGGCAATTCTTCCACGTTCCAAGAAGTGCGCAAGGTATCAGAGAAATCAGTGGTTCGTACTCGCAAGATACGTCCAAAAGCATCGTATAATAGGAAATCCAACTGTGTAGCAGTCACATTTTTGACATCTACAATCAAATGCTCGGAAGTCGGATTGGGATAGATATGAATTTGCTCACTTAGTGGTTCGAGCAATGTAGAACGCGCTTCCGTTTCATTGCTGCTTTGCGATTTTGAGGCAGTTTTATTTCTCTCAGCTTTAGCAATAGTTACTTCCGAATGATTGTTATCAACGGATGAAGTAGAAGCCGTGTTGGCATTTCCTCCGACGGTAATGATAATACTTTCTTGTGTTCGCTCTCCTGAATTATCGGAAGCAACGGCGGTCAATTCATAAGTGCCTGCTGCTAGATTTTGCAATTCAGGGTCGGCATTTTGATTGGGATCACCCCACTCGTAGGGCGCGAAGTTTTCTCTTCGAATCTGGTCGCCATTGATGTACATACGCACATTTCGGATAGAACCATTGGGATCGTAAGCATCTACTTTGATGTATAAATCCGTCCCTACAGGAAAATTGCCGCCATCTATAGGTTCTATAAAAGTAACTACAGGCAGCGTATTCCCTGTACTGCTCAGTACTTCAATTTGAATGCTTTGCTCCGCCGTCGCCCCTTCATTGTCGGTCGCAATTGCTTGGAGCGTATGCGTACCAGGCGATAGATTTTGCAATTGAGGATCGTTGTTTTGACTATCTCCCCATTCGTAAGGCGCGATCATTTCTGATCGAACGAATTGCCCATCTAAATACAAATCTACACTAGAAATACTACCGTCACTATCGTTGGCATCTACATTGACGTATAAATCTGTTCCTTCATTGAAAGTGTCACCGTCACTTGGCGAAATAAAGCTAATGGTAGGCGCTTGATTTTGACTTAAACCATTAACGCTAATATTGATTGTTTCTTCGCTCGTTCCGCCGTCATTATCCGTGGCTAGGACTCGGAAAGTATGCGTACCTGCGGTCAAATTTTGTACGTTCCATTGATAGGGTGGGTTGCTATCCGTTCCAAACAAATTACCATCAAAATAAAGCTGTACATTACTAATTGATCCGTCCATGTCACTAGCATTTGCTTGCACCAGCACATCATCGCCTTCTGTAAAAACAGCACCGTCTGCTGGATTCGTGATGCTTACTTCTGGCAACATATTTGGATTGCTACCTACTGTAATCATGATGATTTCTTCGCTCGTAGCATTGTCATCATCCGTCGCTACAGCTCGAAGACTGTACGTGCCTGCTTGCAAATTATTTAGCAGTACATCATTTTGAGTAGATTGTCCCCATTCGTAGGGGGCTAGTCCTTCTGCTCGCACAAAAGTTCCATCAAAAAACAGTTCTACTTGCTCCACTGTACCATCACTATCGCTGGCATCTACTTTGACGTACAAATCCGTTCCGACAGGAAAATTATCGCCATCCATAGGCGTATCGAAGCTAAGTATGGGCGGCTGATTGTTGGTATTATTATCTCCGCCCACTGTGATTGTAATGGTCGTTTGGCTAAATTCATTTTGATCATCTACGGCTGCCGCTTCCAAGATGTAAGTACCTGCTTGTAGGTTGGATAGCTGCATGTCCTGTCCCGCGCCATCCCATTCGTAGGGAGCGTCTTCATCTCTTCGCAATGCTTCTCCATTCAAATACAAATGCACTCTACGTATTTCGCCATCTGTGTCTGTTGCTGCTACTTGTACTAGTAAATCTGTTCCGACGGGAAAATTATCCCCGTGCTGAGGTGTAATGAAGGCAGTCGTTGGTAGGATGTTTCCGCCTGCTTCTATTACATTGATTTGAATGCTGCTTTGACTGACGGCATTGTCATCGTCTATTGCTTCGGCGAGCAGGGTGTAAGTGCCTTGAGTAAGGTTATTAAGCAGTGGTTCATTGCTCCACTCATAAGGCGCACTAGTATCTTCGCTCACTAACTGACCGTCTAAATAAAGCTTTACGCTACTTACCGTTCCGTCGCTATCGCTGGCATTTACCCTCACGGTCAAATCAATTCCTTCTGGAAAGTTTTGTCCGTCGGCTGGCTCGACAAAACTGACCACGGGCGCTTGATTGGAAGCCATTGTGCTTACCGTAATACTTATGGTCGTCTCGCTGGCAGAGCCTTCATTATCCATTGCTACGGCTCTTAAAGTATGCGTACCAACTTGGAGATTTTGTAAAAGTGGATCGTTGCCATTGTTGCCCCATTCGTATGGTGCACTACTGTCATTGCCAACTAATGTTCCATCAAAATAGAGCATGACGCTGGAAATGCTACCATCTGGGTCACTGGCATTCACGCGGACATTCAGATCGTGTCCTTCATCAAAACTATCGCCGTCCATCGGGGCATCGAAGCTAACGATAGGGTCTTGATTGCCCGAGGGCTCAATCATAATTTTTATCGTAGCATTTTCTGTATTGTCGTCGCTGTCAGTGGCTACGGCTTGAAGGGTATAGTCGCCAGGCGTCATGTCGTTGAGCAAGGGATCATTGGCAGCATTCCAGACGTAAGGTGGGTTGTTGATGATTCTAACTGATGTGCCATTGAGGAAAAGTTGCACCCTACTGATCGTGCCATCGCTATCGCTAGCAGCTACTTGCACACTCAAATCTGTTCCGTCTGGAAAGGATTCCATGTCCATGGGTGTAGTGAAATTAATAGAAATTCCACTATCACTGCTACACTCATCGGATAGCCAGCAGACCGCCGCATCGAACAAAGCCCATCCATTGTTATTAAAGTCGCGCGCGCCTTGATCTCCCATAAAAAAGCCAACTCTTCTACCTGCCGCATTCGTTCCATCTGCCATGTTAGCTCCTACATCATAAGCGAATATCGTTTTCCGATCAGAACGCCCTACTAGACTTGCCACGGAAATGCTTTGGCTGCTAGGAACGCCAAAATAGAAGGTCTTGTTCTTGTTCATCACCACTTGGTCGCCTGCACTTAGTCCCGCAGCTAATGGATGTGCGTCATTTTCTATTACAATATTTGTTTGACTTCCTTTGCCACCATAATCTTGATAAACTACTGTTCCCGTCATACCCATTTCTGGAAAGAGACTTACTTCCCAAGTCAAAACACCCGTATTTACTTGCTTAAACTTGTCTAGTACTTTTCCAGGGCTGACTGTGCTAGAAATGATCGCTAAGTTTTTATCACTGGCATCAAATTCAGTCGCTTCTTCATCGCTTAGCGTAGTGACGAGATAGCCTAGCATTTCCAGTCGTTCTTTTATATCTGCATCCGAGCCATTCAAATTATCTCGATCATCTACGACTAGAAGGGCAGTGGGATCAGGCGCATTGTTGTTGTTGGGGTCTAAAATCAATTTGAACTGATCTATCGTCTTATTTTTTGCCCAATCTATGGCAATCAAACGAATTTCGATCGGTGAAATCAAAGAGCCCTCTGGTGGCACACCCGAAAACTGCCTTAACAAATCATCAAATTCCAACCAATTGGGCAATGGGTCTCCATTAGAAAGCGTAGCTTCGTAAACGATATCATCGTCAGGATCGTCCGTAAAGGCATCTTTGTCGAATACATAAGTAAAAAGGCGTTCTTCTCTAATCACCTGATCTTCTAGCGGATTCAATAAAACAGGTGGATTATTCGGATTAGGTAGGGATCCATTTTTGTGATTGACCCCAATTTCCCAAAGATTATATCGCTTAGCCAATTGATCCACTAGTTCAGGATAGGAGCCTCGCAGATTGCTCAATTCGGTAGGATCATCTTCTACATCAAACAAAAACCATTCGCCATTCACTGATTCGGAGACGATTTTCCACTTTCCATGTCGCACTGCTCTGTTTCCGCTGTATTCAAAAAAGATTTCCCACTGTTTTTCGTTATCCACATCATCCAAGATATGCTTGAAGCTTTCGCCGCTCATCGGCTTGATGGAAGCTCCGTTGTAATTGGAAGGATAATTGGAATTGGTCATTTCGAGCAAAGTAGGTAGGACGTCCTTTACATGCGCAATCTGATCAGTGAAAGCACCACCATTAGGTACATTGATGCTAGCAGGATGATGAATAATGAAGGGCGTCACAATACCACCTTCGTAAGTATCGTTTTTGTGCTCGCGAAAAGGAACATTGGACACATTAGACCACGGACGAAGGTAGGCAACATAAGAACCACGCGCTCCAATATCCTTACTAGGGTCGTCGAGTTTTCTTCCTGATACATCCTCTCTTGAGCCTCCATTGTCGGAGAGAAAAACAAAAATGGTATTGTTGAATTTTCCTTGTCCTTTGAGGTAGTTCATGACGCGTCCAATGTTCTCATCCATGCGGTCGGTCATGGCAGCATAGACTTCCATTCGACGTTCAAAGTCCGCTTTGGAAGCAGCCGTCAAATTTTCCCATTTTTTATTGTGATCTCTAGGAGATAACTCTGCATCTTGACCGATCACACCCAACATTTTCATCTTATTGAAGCGATCTTGTCTAATTACGTCAAATCCACTGCTGTAAGCTCCTTCGTATTTGTCCACTACGGACTCTGGCGCGTGCAGTGGCCAGTGCGGCGCGGTGAAGGAGAGATAGAGGAAAAAAGGCTTATTGGCTTGAGAGGATAAATGATCTTGTAGAAAATCAAGCGCAAAATCGGAAGTCGCGTCTGTCATGTAAAATTCACCTGGCGCGTAAGGATTATCCGGGTCACTGGTGTCGTCTGGATCCCAGATGCGATCGTCGAAAACAATTTTACGGTCTGATTTTTGATTGGGATTTTCATCCATCGTAATGACTTCGTAATAACTGCTTGCACCACTAATCAATCCCCAATATTTATCAAAACCTCGATCTCTCGGCCAATTTCCTTGGTCTTCTCCAATGTGCCATTTTCCCGACATATAAGTGCCATAGCCATTCTGCTTGAACACTTCTGCCATCGTGACCACATTATTGGGTAAGTAGCCCAGAAATGCGGCAGAATTGTTTCCGCCTGCATTCGATAGGTTTTCCATACCCGCCTCATGCGGGTACTGTCCTGTCAAAAGAGAAGCACGAGTTGGACTACATTTAGTCGTGTTGTAAAATCTTCGGAAGCGTATGCCATCGTCCGCTAATTCATCCAAATTAGGCGTCTGAATTTCTCCACCATAGCTAGCAATATCGGAGAAACCCATGTCATCGGCTAGTATAACGACAATATTAGGTTTGTTCTGTGCTTCTATTTTTTTGAAGGAAAGTAGTGTGAAGGCACAGAATAGCCATAGGGCAATGATGTGTAACGTTCTTTTCATGAGTCAACTTGTTAGCAATGCAATTTGCGTTGAATTTTTCTAGCACTTTGGAATAATTGGGCTATTCCGATATAACAATTTTATTTCAAGGCTAATGGTTCAGTTTAAGTTGAATAAATTGAACACAAACATATAAATAAATTATTTAATGTAATAGCAAATAGATGGTCACAAACAAATAAATACTATCAATTTATTCTATTTTGTATTTTGTCCGTTTGATATTTATAATAAATCAAGAAGGATTTCAAATGTTGGATTAGCCGTAAAGTGTAAGTGAAAACGTAGAGTAGATGATGTGTTGGTTGCTATTGGCTGATTGTCCTTATCCTTCTTCTTAATCATATAATTCCTCAGTTATATGCACAAAAATACAATATTTTCTCATACATACGACTAGAAGGAAAAAATAGATGCAGCAAAGGGCTAAAATGTCTTATTTTGACTTGTTTTGGAATACCTTTACTATACATACTGTAAACTAAGTGTGTTTTAATTTTGAGAAGCGAGAAATTCCTCAGAATTTCGAGCTTCAAAAAACCTATCTGCCGCCATCTTCGACGGCGGCGAACAAGGGATGAGGGAGAAAAAAGGGTTTTATAAAAACCCTTTTTTCTCCCTCAAACTCCCTTATTCAAAATACAAATAAACTTAGCGCTTGTTTGGATTTTGATCTTTGTGTTGAAAACAAGTTCTTAGTTTACAGTGTATTTATGAATAAAGTCTAGCTTTTTTGCGATTGCCATATCAGCAGAGCTCAGAGGTCTTTTTTTTCAAGTTATTGATTCTATATTTGCGCGATGATCTTTTTCCTTCTAAAAGCGGAAACAAAATAAATGAAACGACTACTGATATTAGACCGAGATGGTACGCTGATCGTAGAGCCTGCCGATGATCCTCAAATCGATGCTTTAGAAAAACTGACATTTTATCCCAAAGTCTTTCGCTACCTCTCACGCATCCTAGAAGAATTGGATTTTGAGGCAGTTATGATTACCAATCAAGATGGATTGGGAACAGCCGTTTTTCCAGAAGAAGGTTTTTGGGCAGTGCAAAACAAAATGGTAGAAGCTATGAGAGGCGAAGGCATTGAATTTGATGAAGTACTAATTGATCGCTCTTTTCCTGAAGAGCATGCACCGACTCGAAAACCTCGAACGGGTTTATTGACAAAATATGTAGAAGGCGATTATGATTTAAAAAATTCTTTCGTCATCGGAGATCGTTTGACGGATATGGAACTGGCAAAAAATCTAGGTGCGAAAGGTATTTGGATCAATAATTATCCAGCTTTGGCAAGCGAAGAATTGAGTGTACAAATTGCGGAACTAAAAGACCATATTGTATTGGAAAGTAATGATTGGAGCGTTATTTATCAATTCTTAAAACTCGACCAACGCCATGCAAAAGTGCAGCGCACGACCAAGGAGACCGATATTTTAATTGAGTTGAATTTGGACGGTTCGGGCAAAGCCGAAAATGATACAGGTTTGGGCTTTTTTGACCACATGCTCGATCAATTGGCGCGGCATTCGGGCTGCGATTTGAGGGTACAAGTGAAAGGAGATTTACACATTGACGAGCATCATACGATTGAAGATACGGCGATTGCGCTAGGTGATGCTTTTTATCAAGCTTTAGGCAACAAATTGGGCATCGAACGCTACGGTTATTGCTTGCCGATGGATGACTGTTTGGCGCAAGTGGCTTTGGATTTTGGTGGTAGAAGTTGGTTGGTTTGGGAAGCCGATTTCAAGCGCGAAAAAATCGGAGACCTTCCTACCGAAATGTTTTTCCATTTCTTCAAATCCTTCTCCGATGCTGCTCGCTGTAACCTCAACATCAAAGCGGAAGGCACGAATGAACACCACAAAATAGAAGGCATTTTTAAGGCTTGGGCGAAGGCGATCAAAATGGCGAAAAAGAGAGACGTTAATCACATGCAATTGCCTAGCACGAAGGGAATGCTCTAGTAAAAGGAGGCAAAGGAGAGAGAACAGAAATCAGAAGCGAGACATTTGACGTCTGACCTCTGTCTTCTGACTTCTCATTTTCAATCAATCAAAATTCGCTTTGTCATTTGTTGCCCAGACGAAGTGAAAAGCACTAATAAATAAAGTCCTTTTTCCATTTTCGACACGTTTATTGTAGCTGTATTTTTATCAAAAACTTGCCTCTCCTGACCTAGCAAATCGTAAAGCACTATTCGCTCAAAACGCATCGCTCCTCTTTCGATATTTAATATTTCTCTTGTAGGATTTGGAAAAATTTTGACTTCGTTTTCTAGCTGTATGAATTCATTGGAACTGAGCACTTTTCCGAAGTTTCCGTCGCGACTATTGCTGCCTTTGTACGTACCCCACCAAACACGTCTTGGCGAATAAGGTACCCCCAAATCATAGACATGGATGAAGGTGGAATCCGTACTCGCTCCAAAATTTTGAGTGTAAGTCAATAAAACGGCATCCATGCTGCCATCTCCATTCACATCGCCGATGGTCGCACCGTTCATATACGTCCAACCTTTGGGCTGAATGGGAAAACCAGCTACTTCGCCACTGCCGTCCATTTCGTAGGCATGCAAAAAACTCGTTTCGGTATCCAGTACAAAGGAATTACTACCAAAAACCAGTTCAGGCATTTCATCATCGTCCACATCCGCTATGCTAATCAGCCCTTCCAAACCAGCTACTTTTGAAATGGGAAAGTTCTCGCTCAATATGCCTTTTTCATTCCAAGCGTAGAGCATTTCAGCGACTTCTGTTCCGTTGCGGCGACTCATAAAAATTTCGTAGCTACCTTCTTCTTCTAGCAAACTAGGAGTCGTGTAAGTCCATTGATTCATCGGAACGGTTTGCGGCCAACCTTCCAAATAATTACCTGAGCCATCTCGAACAAAATACTCTGGCGCATCGCCGTGTCCAGCACTCACAATATCCAATTCTCCATCACGATTTAAGTCCACTAAAATGGGCGATTGGTAGCTGTGTCTCAGTCCCTCCACGGATATAGGATAGCCATCCGCTATGCTTCCGTCCAAATTAAAAACAAATTGTGTTTGGGTAGAAAAAACGACGATTTCTTTTTTACCGTCGCCGTCCACATCACCAACTGAAGGCGTTACAGCAGGGGTATTTTCTAATATTTGTGGCCAGTTCTCGCTGTAAGAGCTACCATCTATTTGCAATAGATGCACTTTTCTATCTAAATCCGTTGCGATGATTTCCATGAAGCCATCTCCGTCCAGATCACTGAAAACTGGTGCAGAAAGCACCCAACTGCCATTAAAGTTTTTGGGCCAATCTCCTGCCAAATCTTTTCCCTCTGTATCTACCAAATACAAGCGTCCTGGATCGGCTGGACCTCTAGTCGCCACTGCTATTTCTAATTGTCCGTCGCCGTCTATGTCAGCAACAGTTGGCGGATAAGTCGCTATTCCAATCAGGCTTCGTTCCCAGAGCAGTCCTTCTGCGGAGAAAGCATAGAGTTTATTATTGATGCCCGTTATAATTTCGTGCGCTCCGTCGTCGTTTAAGTCTGCGAGCGTTAGGTTTCTGAAATTCTTGAAAGATGCCCCGACGAAAGCTTTTGGGAAACCTTCCAATTGAGAAAAAGTGGAGCGTGGTTCTATTGAATTGATCGTTTCTTCCAAAGTGTCAATTTGGATATTTCCCCATTCATCCGAATGTGCTTGTAATAATTGTCCACTGGCACTAATGGGAAGAAATGCCAAGAACAGGTAGAGTAGTTTTCTCATTTGTAATTGTATTTTTGTTCTTGAATGATAATGTGCGGACGCAAAATTCGTTTAGGAAAGCAAAACAAAGTTAGATAATTTTGGACAAATTATTTTGTTTGGTCAAATATGTATGTATGACAAATTACACTTCCGTAAAAAAAATGGTGTAAGCATATTGAAGCTTCGTTCTTTATGGATTTGAATGGACTCGACCTGTCCGCCTTAGGCGTGATGTCCATTCAAATCCACAACAAGTCGCTCTTTGCAAGTAGCATTAAATGTTTGTGCAATTTGTTATGTACACGTCAAATATTTAAGAAGAGTTGGCGTCAATTAATGGGCTTGCTTCAATTTTCGTTTGAAGAGAGGTCGAATCCTTCCAGACAAATCAAGCATTTTTAAATCATCAAATTCATTATTCAACAAGTCTATTTTCCATGACTCAAAATAAATATATGCTTCGTCATACTTTGCAATGGCTATTTGTAGCCCTTGTTTTCAACATCATATTCAACCCTTCTTGTACGAAAGATATTGTCACCGAATTTCCAGGTGCTAGATTCATACAAGCAGAAAATACACTCTTTCAAGATACGACACTCTGTTTGGAGCAATCCTTTGAAGTCCTAGTGCGCATGGAAGCAGGGCTTTCCAAAATGTTAATTTTTGAGATTTATGAAGATGAAAAATTACTACCAAGCGATCGCTTTTTTATCAGAAAACCAGACAATATTTCTAGTGCCAATCCGCGCAATTTAGAGGGGCGAGAGCAAGGAGAATTGGAATATACGATCAATGTAGAAGCGCCTATTTTTCATCCAGATTCTATGGTGACCGACACCGTGATTAATTACTTTTTCCGAACCATAGATGAACTGAATCAGCCTGCCGTAGCGAGTTTAGCCATTCAGTATCGCTTGCCGCAGCTTAATATTACTACTGCTCAAGAACTAACCGTCATAGAAGAAGATACTTTGGTTAATCTGTTTTTAGGAGAGGAACTGAGTTTTCAAGTAGAATTATCCGATTGCTGGAAAGATTTAGAAGCACTTAGCATAACAGAGGACGGTGTGCTTATTCCTGATAGTCGGTTGATTATCAATAGAATAGAAGAAGATACTATTATTACGCCTATCACTAGCAGCAATCCAATTGCTATTAATGATGATGTGGGTGGACAAGTTATTTACGATATTCAGATCGCTCAAAATACGATCGCACCAGCAGATCAATCTCGAACCGTTTATGCCTTTGCCCTCAGTAATGTAAGGGAGCAAATTGGTCGAGATACTTTCATTGTGCTAAATGTAGAAGGTAAAAGTTTGGTATTGAGTACACCAGATACGGCTACTCTTACTAATCAAGCCGATGAACTTTTGAGGGGCGGCTTGGATTTGGATACTGGTGAGCAGGTAGATATTGCAGATACCTTGATGGCAGAAATAGAAGATGAAGGCATCATTACAGCGACTTCGAAGTGGAGACAGCAAATTTCGGTCGTCAATCCAGAAGATAGCGAAATGCGGCAAGTACGCGGCTTCACAGCAGCAGATTTCACGATTGTTCAGCAATTGGAGCGCGCTTTCAATCAAGGAGAGCCCTTGAATGGCAATGATAGTTCTGTTTTTCCCGAAGTTTCTGATCCCGTAACAGGAGAAAACGTGTCAGCACCCATAGAACAGGGCGATACTTTTATCATTTTGAGGCAAGGTATTTACTATTTCATTGAATGTGTTCAAATCAAAGACAACACCGACAATAGCGATTCTTACGAGTTTGCTATTTTGTATTAGATTACTTCACCCCCGTACTCCCAAAACCACCACTACCTCGCTCACTTGTGGCAAGTACTTCCACTTCTTCCCATTCCACGACCTCGTGCTTGGCAATGACCATCTGCGCAATTCGGTCACCTGACTGTATCATCTGTGTCTCTTTGGACAAGTTGATGATCGGCACTTTAATTTCTCCACGATAGTCGCTATCAATCGTGCCTGGTGTATTGGGCATAGAAAGCCCTTTTTTAATTGCCAAACCACTACGCGGGCGAACTTGCGCTTCGTAGCCTTGTGGCAATTCTATAAATAAGCCCGTAGGAATGAGCCGACGTTCCAAAGATTCCAGCGTAACTGCTTTGTCCAGATAAGCGCGTAAATCCATGCCTGCACTACCCAAAGTTTTGTAAGCAGGCAAAGCATTATTGGAAGTATTGATGATTTTTACCTTCATATTTTCGGAAAGATGAGAAGAAAAATTATTTTTCTGATGAATATTGTGGTCGATGCTTCGGCAAGTTTCGGTTTTTTTGCACAAATTTATTTTGTTTAAAGAACAAAGCCAAAGCCACTCCAGAGCTTAACACTTAAATACTATGATATACAAAGCAAAAGTAGGCGCATTTGAATTTAATCTAAATACGGAAGACTTAGCGCGACTGGATAGTGTTCCAAATGAAGCAAATACGATGCACGTGCTGCATAAAAATAAGTCTTACGAAGCAGCCGTCACTGCTTTGGGCAACAAGACTTATCGAATTGTCATCAATGGCAATAAGTACGAAGTGAAGCTATCAGATGCATACGATCAACTCGTTGAAAAAATGGGTTTATCGGTCGTCAACGCCAATGTGGTGAAGGAAATCAAAGCGCCGATGCCAGGTTTGGTTTTGAGTATGGTAGCAGAAGTGGGGCAGCGGGTAGAACAAGGCATGACCTTGCTGATTTTAGAGGCTATGAAAATGGAAAATGTATTGAAATCGCCAGGAGAAGGAACGATTAAAACGATCCATGTAGCAAAAGGGCAAGCAGTGGAAAAGGGGATGATTTTGATTGAATTTGAATAGGGCTATCTCTGAAAAAAATGTATTTGGCAAAAGCCATTGCTTAGGCGGCAGTAGCTGCTCACTTACTTACGCCACATTCTTGAAGTCAATTTGTATGGTATCATCTATGTGCAATCCTAGCAAGCTAGCTGCTTTTCCCATGCTGATAGCGATTTCTAGTTGTTGGGTTTCATTGAATAAACAGAGCACTTCTCCCACGCCGACTTCATTGTAATGCTGACTTATTTTAGAAATCGGGTCGTGTCGTTTGAAAAAAAGCTCAAATGAACGTCCATGTCCTACTTCATCAAATAGTGATTTGCTGATATTCACCACCACATTTTCGTAATGGTCGATATGGATGACAGAGCCTCTAATTTGAGAAGCAGTAATGACGGGCTTAAGGGTAATACGCTGTTCTATTTCTTCTATTCTTTGTCCAATCCCTTTGAGCGCGCCTCCTTCTGAAATATATCGGGTAGCAGTAGCGTATAGGTTCCTTAAGGGCTTGTCCTGTTCCGTTATTTTAGGGATAGCATAGACATCTTCTTCCACCTCTTCGAAAAGTAAGGACAATAAACCATTATCAGGAACGATAAAATATTGTCCTCTTTTTTTTGTAAGCAAGAGGGAACGCTCTTCGTGCGGTCGGTTGTTGACACATACCAAATGAATACTATTTTTAGGAAAGCTCTGGTAACTATTTTTCAGTATGTAAGCTGCTTTTACGATGTCGTGAGGCGGAATATGGTGGCTGATGTCTATGATTTGTGCCTTGGGCAGTTGACGCAAAAGGCTTGCTTTTAAAAGTGCAACATAGTAGTCCTGTATGCCGTAATCTGTCGTCAACGTAATAATGGGCGTATCTGAGTTCATATTGATTTAATACACAGTCTCTTTAAAAATAGTTATCTTTATGGCGAATATTCTATTATTCGGCTTGCAAGTAAACAAAACTAATTCATCAACAAAAATTTTAAGCCTTTCTATTGAGCGAAATTAATCTAACTATTGAAGATATTGACTTGTTGGAGTTCTACGGAGAGAAAAATGTGAAGTTGAACTTATTGCGAAAAGCATTTCCCGAAGTCAATATTACCTCCAGAGGAAACACTCTTAAACTGAGTGGCGAAAAGAAATATACACAAAAAGCAAAAAAGCAAGTGGAAATCCTGCTGGGCTTGCTCAAAAATCACAAGGAGTTACCGGTGCAAATGGTCAAGGACCTGCTAGAAGGTGGCAATCCATTTGAGTATAAAATCAGTGGACGCAATGCGAAAACATTGGTGCATGGCCCGAACGGAAAGGTGATAAAAGCAAAAACCAAGAACCAGAAAAAATTAATTGAAGCCTCAGAGGACAATGACATTGTATTTGCCGTCGGTCCAGCGGGTACAGGAAAAACTTATACTGCCGTAGCCTTGGCAGTGCGGGCGTTGCGCAATCGCTTGGTGAAGAAAATCATTCTGACGCGACCTGCTGTGGAAGCAGGAGAGAGTCTAGGATTTTTACCAGGGGACTTGAAAGAGAAGGTGGATCCATATTTGCGCCCCCTCTACGATGCTTTGGATGATATGATACCAGCGGAAAAGCTGAATCAATTCATGCAAAATCGGACCATAGAAGTCGCTCCTTTGGCTTTTATGCGTGGGCGGACACTCGATAATGCTTTCGTGATTTTGGATGAGGCGCAAAACTGCACGACCATGCAAATCAAAATGTTTTTGACGCGTCTAGGGCCTTCTGCCAAGTGCATTGTGACGGGTGATTTATCGCAGATTGATTTGCCATATAGCGTAAAATCAGGTCTTTCCCGTGCCATCGACATACTTGGCGCTCTATCTGGCATAGCAGTTGCTCGACTTTCGAGTGAAGATGTTGTACGCCACCGCTTGGTGAAATCTATTATCAACGCTTACGAGCAATCCGATGAAGTATTGAGGCAGAAGCGCGCCGCAGAAAAAGCTGCTAAGGAAGAAAAAGAAGCGGGAACAGAGAAGAAGTAAGTAGGTGGGTTTGAATAAGTGTCAAATTTTGAGCGAGTTATTTTTTCTTGTAAAAGTGCTTCAAAATCGTTGCATCCGCCTCAGGCGGACGGAACTATTTTTAAGTATTTTTAGAAGGAAAAAGAGCCGTTCAAAAATGTCGATTATTTAAGCACACCTACTTAAGATATGGAAATTGAATTTTTGAAGCTATGAAGAATGGTTTAATTACTATGCATGAACTCGCTATGGAATTTGTGGATGAAGCTCAGTTCGCAAAGCGAAAAGGCGAACTGAATACATCTAAACTCTTTTTACAAAAGGCGCTGGCATTAGAGAAATTTGTTGCGATTGGCTTTCCGAGAGATGAAAAATATGATCTGACGCGCTCTGTTTTTTTTCGCAGTGCAATCCCCTTGGCTATTGATTGTGCTAGTTATCAAGAAGCGATAGAACTTGCTGGCTTGGCACTGTCTTCCAATCCTCACGATGTAATTGTTCCTGAAATCAAGGAATTGGTTCAAATAGCACAAGAAAAACAAGAGGAGAAAGTAAAATATAAAGAGCTAACGGGGCGTCTGATAGCCGCTGATATAAGTAAGAATCAAATTAAACTGCAAATGGATTCACCCAATCAAATGATTAGTATTCAGGTCGCCAAAGAATTACTGCATCAAATCGTTAAGGCTTACTGGGAAAAGGTTATCACTGTAGAGAGTACAATTCAATCCGACGGTTCTACTTTTCTAAGAAATATTCGGCAAGCAGCATAAGAGTAGGATGATGAAAATAGGCATTACAGGTGGCATCGGTAGCGGAAAAACAACGGTCTGCAAAATATTTGAGACTTTAGGGATTCCCGTCTATTACGCGGATGACCGTGCCAAGCAATTGATGATAGAAAAGCCTGCTCTGATAAAACAAATTAAGGCGACCTTTGGCGAGAAAAGCTACGACGACCAAGGACAACTCAATCGAACTTATCTTGCTCAAATTGTATTTTCTGATCCCCCAAAATTGAAGCAACTCAACCAGCTTGTTCATCCCGTCGTCTTTGAGGATACAGAACAATGGCATCAGGCTCAAAAAAACACTGCTTATACCTTAAAAGAAGCCGCCTTACTCTTTGAAAGTGGTAGCTTTCGTACTTTGGATGCTGTAATAGCGGTATATGCGCCTCAAAAAGAAAGAATTAAAAGAGTAATGCAACGCGACCAAGTCAATGAAGACCAAGTCTTAGCCAGAATGGAAAAGCAAATGTCTGACCTTCAGAAGATTCAATTATCCGATTATGTCATCACCAATAACCAGCGAGTTTCTCTTGTTCAACAAGTCCTGACGATTCACCAAAATATCATCCAGCAGTTGAAATGATTTTTTATTATTTTCTTATTCTATTACAATCCTCACAGTGAATAACAACTCCGAACAATACCGAAAAAAATAAAACAAAAATGCTCACTCATGATAAACAGAAGAAATTTTCTCTCCAAATCCTTCTTTTCCAGCATTGGAATAGGGCTCTTCTCCACGGCTTGCCGATCAGGAGAAAATACTGAAGTAAGTACTGCAGAAGCAAGTCTAGATAGGTTCACAGACTTCAATCCTACAGTAATTTCTACTTGGAAAAATATAAAAGCAAACGAAGCAGCCTGGGCAATTATCGAGCGAAACGGGCGCGCTTTGAACGCCGTGGAAGCAGGAGCAAAAGTGCCTGAAGCCGACCCCAAAGACCAGTCGGTGGGTTATGGTGGAAGACCTGACCGAGAAGGAAACGTTACTTTGGACGCTTGCATTATGGATGAAAAAGGGAATGCGGGATCGGTCTGCTATTTGCAGCATATCAAACATCCAATTTCAGTAGCTCGAAAAGTTATGGAAGAGACACCACATGTCATTTTAGCAGGTCAGGGTGCACTAGATTTTGCACTAGAAAAAGGCTTCAAAAAAGAGAATTTATTGACTGAAAAATCGAAAAAAGATTGGGAAAAGTGGCTGGAAACAGCAGCTTACCAAACCAAAGCCAATATCGAATTGCACGACACCATTGGCATACTTGCCTTGGATCAAAATGGCGATCTTTCGGGTGCTTGCACAACGAGTGGCATGGCTTATAAGCTAGCTGGACGCGTGGGTGATTCCCCCATCATTGGTGCGGGATTATTCGTGGACAATGAAGTCGGTGCCGCAACGGCAACGGGTGTGGGCGAGGAAGTTTTAAAAACTGTCGGTTCCTTTCTAGTTGTAGAATTGATGCGGCAAGGAAAGAGTCCACAAGAAGCTTGCGAGGAAGCAGTCAAGCGCATTGCCAAACGACAAAAGACGAAAGATAAGGAGCTACAAATTGGTTATTTGGCGATCAATAAAGCAGGCGAAACGGGTGCGTATAGTTTGCAGAAAGGTTTTGTTTATGCAACAACTAGCGCAGGAAAAACCGAAGTGCGAGACAGTGCGTCTTACTTCTAGGAGTAGTTAATTGATACACTCGGATTCATCCCATTACTTTATTCAAATTCTTCCAGCTAATAACATGTCCTTGCTCCATTTTCCAGTCTTCATCGCCACCGTATATGATGTAGCGATTCTTGATAGGTAGAGTACTGACTCCTTGAAACCAAGTTAAATTTTTGAAGAAAGAAGTACTGATCGTTCTGGCAGATTTTATCTCAATAATGCTCAATTGCCCACCCAAATCGAGTATCAAATCTATTTCTCGCTTTTTGTGATCGCGCCAATAATAAATAGGTGGACGTTCGCCTTGATTGTAGTAAATCTTACAAATCTCGTTAATAACAAAATTCTCGAACAATGCTCCTTTTTGGTAGTAATTGCTGAGTGCAGTTACATTTTGGATGCGCAGCAATGCACAGGCTAGTCCTGTATCGTAAAAATAGAGTTTGGTAGATTTAGTGATTCTTTTGTTGAAGTTGCGGTAATAAGGCTTTAGTTGATAAATCACGAAAGAAGTTTCCAGTACGGAAAGCCAATTTTGTACGCTGGTCACACTAATCCCGATGTCGCTAGAAAGTTGTGCATAATTAATGTTCTGTCCTATATGTCCAGCACAAAAAGCAATGAATCGTTGAAAGAGTTGTAGATTACCTATATTTTTAATCTGTCGAACGTCTCTTTGCAGATAAGTTTCTACGTAATCGGCGTAAAAACGATTTGGAGGCAATCCTTTGTCATATATTCTAGGATAAAAACCGCGCTGCACAAAGCTTTCGTAATCATCTTTGTAGAAGTTTGTCTGTTCTAGTTCTTTCAATGAAAAAGGAAGCAAATAGAATATCGCAGTGCGCCCTGCTAAAGATTGACTGATTTGTTCCATCATCAACATATTGTGCGAACCTGATAGGATGAACTCTGCCTCCTCGTCTTCATCCACGATGTTTTGAATATAGGAAAGCAGGGCTGGTGTTCGCTGCACTTCATCAATTACCAAACGATGTCCGTACTGACGAAATAAAGACTTAGGGTCATCTAAGACGCGTTGCCTTAAATCAGGTACTTCCATAGAAAAATAAGGAAGATCATCAAAAAGGTTTTTGAGCAGTGTCGTTTTTCCACTTTGGCGAGGACCTGTGATGGTCAGAACAGGATATTTTCCTCGCAGGACTTCTATAGATTTTTGTATCTTTCTAGCAAGCATAAAATAGATTTGCACCAATAAAGGTACAAATCTATTTTCAAAAAGTTGATTTGCACTATTTTAGTACAAATTCTTTCTTCCTTAGTAAATCTAGCTTGAGCGTAGTTGAGAGTATGACTCTTAGGTCATACGCTTAACTAATATTACAACTTTAGAAAGATAACCTTGTCATTCCGTTTCAGGAACGAGAGCCATCTTAACACTTATTGCTTCCTTTCCATCAAGATCAATAATCCTAATGAAAAAACCACTTGGTCATCTTCTGGTGCAAAGTAGCAAATACTCATGATAGCTGTTTCTACAATTTTTTCTTCTCCAAAGAGATAAAATTTCTAAATTTAGCCTTAGAAAAGGATCATAAATAAAAGGACAGATTTAAGAAATCAGACACCAACCATTCATTATCAATTATTTGGTGGATTTAATTAATAGACTGATGTTACGCAAAACACCAAATCGCAAATGACACAAAGTCCCACTTGTTTACAAATCGTCGGGTGTCATCCTCACGCCTCACGCCTAAGGCGGACACGGTGAGGCAGACAGGTCGAACCCGACGATTTGTAGGAAAATTCTTTCAGGTCCGAGCACTTAAAGTACAACTATTATGAAAATACATTTATGGACGCTCTTATTAATCCTTGTATGCCATGCTATGCAAGCCCAAGATCAACTGAACGGAGCTTGGAAATTAGAAACCAAAGACGGTTTAAGTAAGATTCTTGGCGGTGCATCAAATGTAATGCTATGTTCGTTTAACCATTCACTTTTGGTATGTTTATTGTTTAGTACATATTGCCTGCCGCAGCATTTACACTGATCATTTTGTTTTCCGTAGTGAGTATGACCATTCTTCTTTATATTTGTGCTATGACAATTAGGACAGTAGAGATACACATGCTTTGTGTTTTGTTCAATACAAAGTTACGTATTTGTCTTAACTGTCTCTTTTCAGCATTACTTTTGATGCACCGCCATAAATTGAACCGCTTAACCAAGAAGTCTTAGCAGCCAACAGTTCAGTGCCAATAGCTAAAGTCGAGTTTAGCATGCAAACAAAAACATTCATCTATCTACTGCTTATTTGTGTGGCTTTCACACTGCTGTTTTGTAGTCGAAATCTTCCGACAACAAACGAAAACACCTATCGCAATTTAGCAGGAAACGTGCAATACGTCGGGATGAATCAATGTCGTACTTGCCACTACAATATCCACAGCACTTTCATACATACGGGCATGGGAAGGTCTTTTGATCGGGCGAGCAGACAAAAATCGGATGCCAATTTTGGAGATCATGCACTCGTCTATGATACGGCTTCTAATCTATATTATTTTCCTTTTTTTGAGGACAGTACCATGTACATTCGAGAATTTCGGCTCGAAAATGGCGATACGGTGCATCAACGTTTAGAGCGTATTGATTACATTGTTGGTTCTGGTCAGCACACCAATTCGCACATTTCGGATCGCAACGGCTATATTTATCAAGCCCCAATCACCTACTATACCCAAGAGCAGCGTTGGGATATGGCGCCAGGTTTTCGCGGCGACAATATCCGTTTTGAGCGTTGGTTGTCCACAGAATGTATCACTTGTCACAATCATTTCCCCAAAGCTATTGAAGGCGCGATGCACAAATACGAAGCCATGCCCAGCGGTATAGAATGTGAGCGATGCCATGGCCCAGGCGAAATTCATGTGCGAGAGAAAATGGCGGGAAATATTGTTGATACTTCACAGTTTATTGATTACAGCATTGTTAATCCAAGCGATTTGCCGCGTGATCTGCAAATGGATTTGTGTCAAAGATGTCATTTGCAAGGCATCGCGGTGTTGAAAGAAAACAAGGATTTTTTTGACTTCAAACCAGGTATGCCGCTGCGAGAAGTAATGAATGTTTTTTTGCCGCGCTACACCGATTCTCACGAAAAGTTTATTATGGCTTCTCAAGCCGACCGATTGCGATTGAGTGCTTGTTTCAAAAATTCTGAGATGACTTGCCTCACTTGCCACAATCCACACAGTAGCATCGAAGCCACCGATGTCCGCCAATATAATAATGCCTGCATCGGTTGTCATGGCGGCAAAGAAAAGATCGAGTGTACCGCTAGCTGGAGTGAGCGACAAGCCGAAAACGACGATTGCAGCAGTTGTCACATGCCCGTTTCTGGTAGTATTGATATTCCGCACGTCAACATCACCGATCATTACATCAGCCGCAATAATATCAAAGGCAGAAAGAAAAAGCAAGCCCAAGAAGAAGCTGCTTTTTTGGGTTTACAAATTTTGACAAAAACCATCGCCGAACCCCTAGAAATGGCGGACGGCTACCTCGCGCTCTACGATAAATATTTGCCTGCGCCTGTAATTTTAGATTCTGCTTTCTACTATTTACAGCGCGCCTCCACAGCCTCTACAGCCTCTACAGCCTCTACAGCCTCTACAAGTTACTTCAAAACCCTAATTCATTATCATTTCAATCGACAAAACTATACAGCGATCATCGCTGCCGCCCAACGAAAAGGCGCAGTGTCAGAAGCCTGGACAGCTTATCGAATTGGAGAAGCCTACTATCAAAACACAGATTTTCCAAATGCTTTGAAGTATTACCAAATGGCTACGGCATCGATGCCTTTCCACTTGGAGTTTCAAGAAAAATTGGGAACGGCCCAGATTCAATTGCAACAACTTCCAGCCGCTATCAAAACACTGGAATGGGTACTGCAAGAAGATGATAAACGAGCAATCGCTTGGTGCAATTTAGGTTATGCTTATTTGCTCCAACAACAAATCGAAAAAGCAGAAAATTACTACGATCGCGCCATTGCCCTTGATCCCGATTACGAGCAAGCCCTGCTCAATAAAGCCGCGCTACTCTTCCTGAAAAAAGAAGTCCTTGCTGCAAAAAAACTAATCGAACGCGTCTTGAAGATCAATCCTAAAAATGCACAGGCGAAGGCTATTTTGCAGCAGTTGAGTTAGGGAAAGAGGCTGATAATGACCCTAAGTGAGTTTGTTTAGTCAGCTATAATAAAAAAGTATTGTTAATCATTAAAGTTTCGTTTGTTTTCGTTTGGAGGGACATCGAATCCCTCCAAACGAATTGAGGTTTTTTAAAGGGGAAAGCGGCGAAAATCGCCGCTTTCCCCTTTAAAAAACCTCAATTCAAATCATCTGGGCTCGATGCCCAGATGATTTGAAAGTAAACGTAAGCCTAGAAAAATAACGCTAAGCAAGCTCACTGAAAACACTTACAGCCTCCAAAGTGATTCTATTTTCATCTATTTTCAAAAATAGCATCAATATTATGTAACAAATCTCTAGTTTTACGTCTAAGATGTTATAAGGACAGCTTCCAAAGACCTTTACCAAAACAATTGCTATGCTAAAAAAAGTCGTTTTGCTGGGTGTTGTGCTATGCAGTGCCTTGCTGTTACCCGCTCAAATTTCAAAGCCCGATGCCATTTGTACCGCTGCTCAAACGGAGGAAGTGGG
>JBCCRX010000039.1:0-25997 GCA_039201015.1 Bacteroidota bacterium
ATCCGACTAAACTTGGGCGGATCGGGCAAGAATGCAACCTTATTTATTCGCCGTTCCTGAGAAAAAACCAATAATACATCATTCGCTGAAAATCAGATGTGACATTTTCTTGATTTTTTACCAATTGTTTGATAATTTTTTCAAAAAATCAGTAAAATCAAGTGTTGCGTCATATTATAAAAATTTACTTACGTTAGCCCTGTCTTACTATTCCTTCGTGCCTTAGTGGTTTAAATAGGGCGGGCTACTCAAGAGAGAACTAAAGACCAAATTGGATGGATAAAGCAAGTACCACTTCCTATCGTTTTTACAAAAAAGAGCGGCTAAAAAGCCATACGATCATTGCGCGTTTGTTTGAAAAAGGGCAGTCCTTCGGGCGTTACCCTTTGCGCTTGGTATGGCTAGAAATGGCGCGTGATGAAAAAGCCCAAGTCCAAGTAGCATTCAGTGTTCCTAAAAAGAAATTTAAGTCAGCAGTGGATCGAAATAGAATTAAAAGGCAGTTGCGAGAAGCTTGGCGATTGAATAAGCACTTATTGTATGGAAAGATCAAGATGCGAGATTCCAGCTATGTTTTTATGATTATTTATGTAGCTAAAGAAAAAGTAAGCTATCGAGAGATAGAAAAGAATGCGCAGAGAATGATACAGAAATTTGTAGAAGTGTCGGCAGTGGGATAAGCTAAACTTTGGGCAAGAATAGGTCGTCATTTAAAAAAGTGGTATCATCCTAGTTGATAGTATGACTTTTGAGGTCATACCATCAACTTCATACCACACTTTAGGGTCTTCTCATAAAGTTTAATGTGCTATTTTGTAGCGGTTAAACTGCAAAGTAGGATGTTCTTTGAAACACTTAAGGACATTTCAGGACACATAAGAAGCTGTTTTGATTTATTTTTTGAGAATTGTTACCGGTCATTTTTTTACCAATTGAGGCATCGAAGTATTAAATTCAAACAGCTTCTAAGACTTGGTTTTTTGCAGAAAACGGTACGTACCTCTTTATTTTTGAGTTTTACTTGCTTTTATAAGAAAACCCTTACCACACTTTTCAATCTGATTGTCTAAAAGTTTTCTATATTAAGCTTTAATAGACGAATTACAAATCATGAAAGTAGATAAAATCGGACTTATATCAGTCGTACTTATAGTTGCTTTCTTCGTAGGTAGAAAGCTCTATTTCAAACCAGACGTCATACAAGGCGATAAAGCCCCCAATTTTACAGCTACTACTTTATCTAGTAGTGAGATGCAACTTCAAGACCTAATCGGTAATTATGTTTTACTGGATTTTTGGGGAAGTTGGTGTGCCCCTTGTAGAGAAGAAAATCCCAATTTGGTGGCACTATATGAAAAATTTCACGGTGCGCGATTTGAGGATGCCGAGAATTTCGAGATTGTGAGTGTGGGTATAGAAAAAGATAGGGAGCGGTGGTTGAAAGCCATTGAGCGCGATGGACTAGATTGGTCGTATCACGTTTCTGACTTGAAAGAATTTGAAAGTGAAGTGGCGAAACGCTATGGTATTCGTTCCATTCCAAGCAAGTTCTTGATTAATCCAAAAGGCGTAGTTATCGGTGTGAACCAATCGGCGGAGGAAATAGAAGATGTACTGGAAGGAAAGTTGAAATCCACGGCTGAATTGAGTAGGAAATAAAAAACCCTTACTCAACTGGAGCAAGGGTCTCTAACCCAAACAAATAAACACAAAAACTACTTTTTAAGTATTGCTACAAAGATAGTCTGCATTAAGTTAACAGTCAATAGGCTAAATGACTAATTTGTGACTTTATTGAATGACTTTATTAGAACATAAATATTTGATTTAAAGGACAATAGCTATTCTTTTTGTGATACGATTTTGTAAATTAATGCATTTTGACTTTGTTAAAGTTCTAGCTCAACTATAAGATCGTCCTGTTCTACAAAGGTGCGTTCTTTTAGATGAATCGCCTTTATTTTCCCCGCCACGGGAGCAGTTATAGTGCTTTCCATTTTCATAGCTTCAATGATGAAGAGCGGATCGTTGGCTTTTACTTCTTCTCCAACGCTTACCAATATTTCTGACAAGCTGCCCTGTAATGGCGCACCAATTTCCTGCTTCCCATTGGCTTTGCGGTGTTGAAGATGCTCTAATTTCACCGAACGATCTTGCACTTCGATGGCTCTAGTTTGACCATTTAGGCGAAAAAAAACCAAACGCCTGCCTTGTTCGTTGGCTTCCGTTTTGTTCAGAAATTTTACGGTTACGTTCTTGCCTTTTTCTATTTCTACAATAATTTCTTCATTAGGAGCTAAACCATAGAAAAAAGCAGCCGTTGGAATCTTTCTAACGATCCCAAATTCTTGTTTGAACAGGTGATATTCTTCAAAAACCTTCGGATAAAGTTTATAAGAAATGAAATCTCTTTCTTTGTAAAATGTGCCAAATTTTTCCTCGAAGTCAGCTCGTTCTTTTTCAAAATCAGTTGGAGCAAGATGCGCATTCGGACGATTGGTGTAAGGTTTTTCTTGCTTTAAAATAATTTTTTGAATCTTCTTTGGAAAACCTCCTTTGATCTGCCCCAAGTCACCACGCATCAGTGCCTTCACGCTGTCTGGAAAGGAAAGTGAATTTCCGCTCTCTAGAATGTCTTCCTTAGTCAACTCGTTGGCGGTCATAAACAAAGCCATGTCGCCTACCACTTTAGAAGAAGGCGTCACTTTAATGAGACCACCGAAAAGCTCGTTGGCGATTTTATAGTTTTCCTTGACTTTTTCAAACTGATCTGCCAAGCCCAAAGCAGCCGCTTGAGGACGTAAATTGGAATACTGCCCACCAGGAATTTCTGTTCGATAAATATCTGCTGTCCCTGCTTTCAGTTCTGTTTCAAATGGATAATATTTTTCTCGAATAGCTTCCCAAGTATCGGAAAATTGGTTGAGCGAACGCAAATTCATAGGATTGTCGCGCTCGTGTCCTTCCATCATTGCCACTAATGAATTAAAATTGGGTTGGCTCGTCAAGCCCGACATCGAAGCAATCGCTACATCCACCACATCTACACCTGCTTCTATGGCTTTCAGATAAGTCGAACTTTGAATAGAAGCCGTATCGTGTGTATGCAAATGAATGGGAATACTGACTGTTGCTTTCAGCGCTGTAATTAATTCTACTGCATCTTTCGGTTTCAGCAGACCCGCCATATCTTTTATCGCCAAAATGTGCGCACCTTCATCCTCCAGCTCTTTTGCCAAATCCAAATAATAAGCTTTTGTAAATTTTTTCTCGTCCAATCCCGTGTAGCAAATACAGGCTTCTGCAATGCTATTGGTTTGTTCTCGTACTGCCTTAATGCTCACTTTCATAGCTTCCACCCAATTCAAGCTATCGAAGATGCGGAAAATATCAATGCCCGTTTCTGCCGCTTTCACAATAAATTTCTCAATCAAATTATCGGGATAAGCCGTGTATCCAACCGCATTAGAACCCCTCAATAGCATTTGCAAGCAAGTATTGGGAATAGCTTTGCGCAGCAGTTCCAAGCGTTTCCAAGGACTCTCTTTCAAGAATCGGAGCGCGACATCGAAAGTTGCACCGCCCCAAACTTCCATACTGAATAATTGATGCGCATGATGATGTGCGTAACTCTCTGCCACCTCCATCATATCGTAAGTACGCATACGAGTAGCCAATAAACTTTGGTGTGCATCGCGGAAAGTCGTATCGGTGTAGTAAATTGGTTTTTCTGCTTTGATCCAATTGGCAAAAGCGGTCGCGCCTAGTTTTTTCAAGCGTTGTCGGCTTCCGTTCTTAGGTTCTTGGTTTTCTTTGAAAGCAGGAACGACTACTTTTCTGAACTGCTTATCTTTTTCTTTTTTGCTCACATTGGGGTTACCGTTAACGATGACTTCTGCTAAATACCGCAAGATTTTTGTTCCTCGATCTTGTCGTAATGGTAAATCGAAAAGCGCAGGATGATCTTTGATGAAATTGACGCTTGCTTCTCCTTTGATGAAATGCTCATTTCTCAGCAAATTCAATAAAAAATCAATATTGGTTTTGACACCACGTACTCGAAACTCTCTCAAAGCACGATGGAGTCGTTGCGAAGCTCCTTTCATAGTGCGTCCCCAAGCGGTCACTTTTACTAGAAGGCTATCGAAATAAGGCGATATTTTTGCCCCCGCATAAGCACTTCCCGCATCCAATCGAATGCCCATGCCACTGGCAGAACGATAGGCAATGAGCGTACCGTAATCAGGCTTGAAATCATTGATAGGGTCTTCGGTGGTCACACGACACTGAATGGCAAACCCACTAATTTTTATGTCCTCCTGCGACTTGATGTCGATGCTTCTATGGGAAAGTGGATAGCCCATTGCAATCAAAATCTGCGTACGAACAATGTCGATGCCCGTTATTTCTTCCGTGATCGTATGTTCTACTTGTATGCGTGGATTGACTTCAATGAAATAGATATTTTCTTGTTCGTCCACCAAAAATTCTACTGTACCAGCATTGCTGTAGCCGACCTCTTGTGTGATGCGTTTGGCGTGGCTGTACAATTTATCTTTTGTGAAGGGTTGGATACTAATCGCAGGCGCAACTTCTACGACCTTCTGAAAACGCCTTTGCACCGAGCAATCCCTTTCGTACAAATGCACAATATTGCCGTGTGTATCGCCAATGATTTGAATTTCGATGTGCTTTGGATTTTCAATGAATTTTTCTAAAAATACCGTATCGTCTCCAAAAGCCGTTTTCGCTTCCCGCCGCGCTTCTTCGTATTCCACCGCCAGTTCTTTTTCCGTCCGAACGATGCGCATGCCTCTGCCACCGCCGCCCGAAGCTGCCTTTATCATGATCGGGTAGCCAATCCGTTTTGCTTCCTTTTTTGCAATTTTGACGTTGACTAATTCCTCTTTGCTATCTTCAATGAGCGGTACGTGTATTTTTCTCGCCAAAGTTTTCGCCGATACTTTATCTCCCAGTTGATCCATAGCTTCTGCTGAAGGTCCGACAAACGCAATGCCCGCATCTCGGCAAGCTCGAACAAAATCTACGTTTTCTGAAAGCAAGCCATAGCCAGGATGAATCATGTCCACGCCTTGCTCCTTTGCCACTCGAATAATCTCTGGAATATTGAGGTAAGGTTTCAAAGGCTCGCTTGTATCTCCAATTTGGTAGCTTTCATCCGCCTTGTATCGGTGCAATGAATAGCGATCTTCGTGCGTGTAAATAGCTATCGTGCGCAGTTCCAATTCGGAAGCCGCTCGGAGGATACGAATAGCGATTTCTCCTCTATTGGCGACCAATAATTTCTGGTACTTTTGTTTTTTCGATTTTTGCATATTTCACTTACGTTTCGCTAATTTAAAAGTTGAAAAACAAAATTTAATTTTGATTTTTTCTCTCTGTTCGAAGGGGTAATTGAAATTCTTCTGCGAAAAGGTTCAATTACGTAAGAGGTTTCTGCTGTGAATCTATTTTTTAATATCAGTTTCAGCGAAACGGGAATATTTCAATGATAGATAGGAGAATAGGATAACTCGAAGAAAATGATTTTACAATCCTCTACGCTTCATTTCAGTAGCTATGAAAGACAATTCTCGACTCATATCGCCCGTCACGGAACTGTTCTCTTCTGCGCGTCGCACCAGATAAGGTAAGACTTCCCGAACAGGACCATAAACCACATATTTTGCGACATTGAAACCCGCTTTTCCTAGATTGAAAGTGAGGTGGTCACTCATGCCCAAGAGTTGGGAGAAATTGAGGTGGGCATGCTTTTTGGGCAAGCCCAATTGTTCGATCAAATCTGCTTGTAACTTACAGCTTTCTTGATTGTGAGAAGCGTTGCAGAAAGCAATATGCTGATATCTTTCCACACAAAAGCGAACGGCTGCGTTAAAGTCGCGATCAGTAGCGGCTTTATTGGGTTGAATGGGCGATTCGTAGTCCATTTCCTCGGCGCGTTCCCTTTCTTTATTCATATAAGCACCTCGCACCAATTTTGCGCCCAAAATATAATTAGCTGCTTGTGCTTTGTCGTAGGAATCCTTTAGGAATTGCAATCGATCTTTTCGGTACAACTGAAAAGTGCCATACACCAACGCACGTTCTTTATTGTATCGCTCCATCATTTCTTCTACTAATTGATCAATGGCATCTTGTATCCAGCTTTCTTCCGCATCAAAAAAGATCGCAACGCTATTTTTCTCCGCTACGTGACAAATAGATTCTACTCGTTTTCGTACGTTTCGCCAAGCCTTTTGCGCTGCTTCATTCAGTGGCTCACCACTACTTACTTTTTCTAGTAAATTATTATGTGACATGCCCGATAGCTTACAAACTACCACGGGAACACTTTCATTGTTGGCAGCAAATTCGATGCCGCGAATGATTTCATTCATAATGATGTTGAAATCTTCTTCGCTGTCCTTCGCTTCCGCGCCATAATCCAATACAGAAAGCACATTCGACTGGTAAAGTTCTTCGATTGTTGATTTAGAGCGCAGCAAAGTCGTTCCGCCACAAAATTGCCTAAAAATGGTGTTTTCTACGATTTTTTTCACAAAAGGCAGCCGCCATTTCACTGCCCAAACACCTAATTTTGAGCCAATGTTGACCAAAACAGGCTGATTCATTAATCGGAATAGGCGCGCCGTTTTCTTTAAATCTTTATCTGATTTGTAGGCAAAGGCAATTTCTGTATTGGTAAAATCGACTTCGCTTTCTGCCGATGTAAAATGCCTGATACCAGAGGACTTAATGATTTGAATCAATTGTTTATTGGGTGTGTAAATGGGTTCGCCTAAATCGTTCATTGTTTTTTATTTTAAAAGCGGTTGAGTTATCGAACTGTTGAATTGGATGATTGTCAAACTGTTAGTAGCGATTGCTAAATAGGGCTGTACGAAGTCCTGTTTTTACTAACATTTTACTCGAAAATAACCTGAGGCAATATCAGAAAACCGCTCAATAAGTATGCTTAGTAAATCGCTTCAGACGGAAACACCGATTTTCACTGATTTTTCCCCAAAAAATTAGTGAAAATTGGTTTTTCAGTCCATAAAAAACCGTTGTGCATACTTGTTAAGCTATTTCAGGAGCGTTCTTGGGACTTATTTTAAGCGTGGCTTAAGACTCTTCGTACCCGCCTAACTGCTAAAACTAGATACGCATAAACAATTCAGCGATTCTACCATTCTGCAACTTGAGCATTCCAAATTTCCCATGCCGCTTCTGCCTGTAAATGTAACATCTCTAAGCCATTCTTGATCGCTGCACCTTGATTTTTCCCTTTTTTCAAGAAAAGCGTCTCCGCTGGATTATAAACTAGATCATACAAATAATGTTGAGCATCCATTGCCTCGTAAGGTAATTTGGGAGCAGTATCCACTTTTGGCGTCATTCCGAGTGGTGTAGTATTGACGATCAATTGATGTTTTTGTAACATCCTTGCGGTGATGTCTTCGTAGGTCAAATCTGCTTTGCCTTTTGATCTAGAAACTACTTGATAAGTTATGCCCATTCTATTCAGTACATAATTGACTGCCTTTGCTGCGCCGCCACTTCCTAGTACCAGCGCATTGATTTGAGAATAATCTATTTCTCCAAGTAGTGCTTTGAGCGAAATTTCAAACCCAATAGCGTCTGTGTTGTAGCCTTTCAGTTTTCCTTCGCTGATTTTTATGGTATTGACTGCACCGATAGCAGTTGCTCCTTCGTCTATTTCATCTAAATATTTAAAAACTTCTTGTTTATAAGGCAGCGTTACATTCATGCCGCGTAAATTAGGATGCGCTGCTAGTTTTTTGGGCAATAAATCAATATTTTCAATCGGTAATGCAATGTAAGCGGAACTTGGAATCTGTTCGTTTTCAAACTTGGTGTTGAAGTATTTGGGAGAGAAAGAATGGGACAAAGGATAGCCAATAATGGCGTATAAATTATTGATTGTCATGCAAAAATTGTTGAATTTCTTCTAGCTTTGGTACGGAAGGCTGCGCGCCTACTCGCGTCACGGAAATCGCGGAAGCTGCCGAAGCAAATATAGCAGCTTCTTCCAAACTTTTCCCTGCCTGCATACTTGCTGCCAAGGCGCCACAAAAAGTATCCCCTGCTGCTGTCGTGTCAATTGCTTTTACTTGGAATGCTGCTACAGGAACGCTTTCATCCGCGTTTGCGACATACGCGCCTTTTGCGCCAAGCGTCAATACAACTTGCTTTACGCCTTTATCCAGAAAATATTGAGCGATGTTTTGTGCTTCTGCTGTTTCCTGAGACTTTCCTGCCAAAAAAGCCGCTTCGGATTCATTCAAAACCAAGACTTCTATTTTACGGAGGGTTTCGTCAGTGAGTACAGCAGCAGGCGCAGGATTCACGATTATTTTCTTATTCAATTGATGCGCTAAATCAATAGCGTACAAAATGCTTTCCATCGGAATCTCAAATTGCAATAAGACATAATCTGCCTCTGCAATAGCCACCTTTGCTTTTTCTATATAAGCGGGTGATAATTTTCCATTCGCTTCTGGTGCAACCCCAATGCAATTTTCTGCCTGCTCATCCACCATAATCAAAGCCGTACCTGTTGCCACTTCGTCTAGCACAAATATATAATCCGTATTGATATCATCCGATTCAAAACTCGACTTTAAGTCTTTTGAAAAATTATCTTTCCCCAAACAGCTTACAAAATGTACGTCTCCACCTGCTCGCGCTGCCGCCACTGCTTGGTTTGCCCCTTTTCCACCATTAAAAATCTGGAATACACCATTTCCTATTGTCTCACCAGGTCGAGGCAGCGACTTCAGTTGCATCACCATATCTACATTCGTGCTGCCGATGACGACTATTTTATTTTTCATTTTGTTTTGCTTTGAGTGATTGACTCTCTGACATTTTTTGTAGTTTTTTGATTTGGTTAGATGAATACATTGTAAATCAAGTCTTTTAAATTTTAGAAGCTAGAAATTCCTTAGAATTTCGAGCTTCAAAAAAAACCTCTGCCGCCGTCGAACAAGGGGTGAGGGAGAAAAAAGGGTTTTTATAAAACCCTTTTTTCTCCCTCAATCGCCCCTGGTTGAAAATTTCTGATTATAACGGAATGCGGTGCTTAGTAAATGCTGCAATAGGGTTTCATAAGTGTTGAAATTCTATATACTTCGCTGCTGACGCAGCGAAGGGAACTTCAGGAGAGAGAGATGAATCGGCGGTTTTAGCGCCGATTCATCTCTCTCCCCAAAAAGATTTTAGCTTCGAAGGCGCGGAAAACACCTCAACTTGCTGATTTTTAGAGACTTTTTTCTTTCATTGCAAAACGTTACAATCAGGAAAATTTAGATTACAGTGTGATAAATTTGGCTCAGATTTTGTAAAAAGTTATCCAGTAAGGGGACGGAGTTACTGGATAACAGGAAAATTAAGTGTTTCAAAATCAGAATTGCTGCACTTCTAGCCTACCTGCATCAATCGCTCGTGGTAATATTCCAATGGAATTTGCTCAAAATTATCTTGGCTGCACATTTGGAGCAGTAATTCGTCCTGTTTTCTTCCTTGCTGCATGGCTTGAACATAGGATAAATTTGGTCGGAAAGTTACTAAAGAATATTTGGAATAATAATCTGGAAACTGCTGCTCCAATTGCATTTCAACTTTCCTTTTTCGCATGAAAGCAAGATCATCCACATGGTCACGCATTTCATAAAAATTATCAATTGCCAAAGCTGCAATCGCATCGGCATTTTCTTTGCGCAGTTCTTGAAATTTTTTAAAAACCCTCTCCCAGTTATCGCCATATTGCTCCAAAACTTCATCAAAAACCCGCACATCTTCTAGCGAGGCATTCATACCTTGACCATAGAATGGAACGATGGCGTGGGCGGCATCTCCCATAATCAGTGCTTTGCCGTAAGCTTGCCACGGATAGCTCTTTATGGTGCCTAAAGTGCTAACTGGATTGGTAAAATATTCTGCTTCGAGATGCGGAATGTAGGGCAGCAACGTAGGGTATTTTGCTTCAAAAAAAGCAAGTACTTTTTCTCTATTATTCAAGGTATTGAAGCCAGCTTCTCCTTCGTAGGGATGAAACATGGTGAGCGTGAAACTGCCATCCAGATTGGGAAGGGCGATGATCATGTAGCTGCCACGCGGCCAAATGTGTAGTGCTTCTTTTTCTATTTTCCAATCGCCCTTTGCTGTTGGTGAAATACTCAACTCTTTGTAGCCGTGTCGTAAAAAGTCTTGCGAATAATTGAATAACAATTGGGTCGTTTGCGCCATCATACTTCGTCGTACCACCGAGCCTACACCGTCCGTTCCAATAATGATCGTGGCTTGATCTTCTCGAATTTCTCCCTTCACTTCGTACTCAATCCGCGCATTTTTCAAATCTATTTCTATCACCTTTGCTTCAAATTCAAAATGAACTTGCTCCGATCGGTCCGCTTCTTCTAGCAAAGCCAAATTTAGACCTGGACGCGAAACCGAATTGATGTAATCTTCTGCCCTTCCACTGTACTTCGATAGAAAAGACTCACCCCCCAGTGGATGTATCATTCGACCACGCATCGGAATACAGCTTTCCAGAATGGCTTCTTTAATACCTGCACTTTCCAATGCCAGCAAACCCCTCGCCGACAGTGCCAGATTGATGGAGCGTCCTGCATTTTCTAAGCCTTTTCGCATGTCTGGACGCTTTTCATAGACCCTTACTTGGAAGCCTCTTTGTGCGAGTTTGATCGCAAGAAGACTTCCACAAAGTCCTGCGCCTACAATGATGATCTTATTACTATTCATTCTTAATTTTTGTTGATTATGCAATCATTCATTTGGCAATCGTTTACTGATTATATTCTATCATACCATTTGTTTTACAAAGATATACCAAAGAATCTAAATTTATTTTTTGTTTTGCCCCTCTTGATCTCTACTATGGTTTTAATTGCTAAATCTAATTGACGCTTATCCATCTGCTATTTCTCCCAAAAAAATCTACTTTTGCGCATGTCAAACAACACTTCTCGACTTTACACACCCGCCTTTCTAACACTCTGTGCAAGTTATACACTTTTTTCTGCGAGCTTCAATATGATTATTCCTGAATTGCCTTCCTATTTGAGCAGTTTGGGTGGGGCGGATTATAAAGGTTTGATCATTGCACTTTTTACTTTGACGGCGGGTATTTCACGTCCTTTCAGCGGAAAACTGGCAGATACGATTGGTCGAATTCCCGTTATTTTTGTGGGGATCATTGTTTGTTTTATTTGTAGCTTGCTCTACCCAATTCTTACCACTGTTGCGGGTTTTCTGCTGTTGCGATTGGTGCATGGCTTTTCGACGGGTTTTAGTCCGACTGCCACCACCGCTTACGTAGCTGATTTTGTTCCTGCACATCGTAGAGGAGAAGCCATGGGCATTTTGGGGGTTTGTATGAATACAGGAGCATCTATATCGCCGCCTATTGGTTCTTGGTTGGTGTTGGAGTTTTCTTTGAATGTACTCTTTTTTGCTTCTTCTGGCGTTGCCTTACTTTCTATGCTGATTTTGACAAGACTGAAGGAGACGCTTCCCGAAAAACGTCCTTTCCACTTCGGTATTTTAAAGCTCAAACGCGATGAAATCCTAGAAAAAGCCGCTTTCTTACCAGCAGCAATCTGCATCACCGCTTACTTTGGCTTTGGCGTCATCGTCACCATTGTGCCCGATCAAAGTGAGTATCTAGGCATCGCTAATAAAGGCTTATTTTTTACTGCTTTGACGCTGCTTTCTTTAGTAGCTCGTGTAGTGGCGGGCAAAAGTTCCGATATTTATGGTCGCCTTCCAGTGATGCGGATAGCGATGTTGCTGCTAGCCCTATCTTATGTCTTCATGAGCTTTGTAAGTACGCCTACACAACTGATGTTGGCTTCGGGCTGCGTTGGTTTTTCTAATGGTATTGCTGGACCTGCTATTTTTGCGATGGCTATTGATCGAGCTGCAGACGAGAGACGTGCTAGAGCGATGGCAACGCTTTACATTGGGCTAGAAATTGCTATCGGAACGGGTGCTTTATTTGGAGCATACAGCTATGATAACCATCCCGAAAACTTTATGCGGACTTTTCTCTTTGTAGCGGGATTTACTTCTTTGGCTTTTCTATTCTTAGGCGTTCGAGGAAAGCCTCTGTTTTTTTCGCGCTCGTGAAGTCCTTTTCGTAATATTCTTTATATTCACGGAAGTTGAGAACTTCAAATAGATTATATTTGTGTAGTGTATATCGTCCCAAATTCAATTCTAGAATAAAATAAGTGCTTCTATGCAAGAGTCCTATATTACAGAGATTAAAATTAGGCAGGTCAGACATCTCAAAGACATCACAATCCAAGTTAATGAGAAGGAAAGAACACATCTGATTTTGACGGGAAAAAATGGAAGTGGAAAGACTTCTGTTTTGGAAGCTTTGCGGGATTATTTGCAAGCCTTAGTTCTGAATAGTGGAGAAACTATGGTGAATCGTAGCCAATTAAATATACAGTTTCAAGAAAGAAGTAACTTAGCCAAAGATTACAAGGCAGGAAAGTTCATTTTAATCTACTTTGATATCTTTAGCAGGAACGCGAAAAATATCAAAAGTGCCCAAAAAGGAAGTGACGTTGTTTCGTCAAAGAAATTTTATCGTATTGAAGATGATAAGAGAGTTGAATTTGAACAGTTTCTTGTCAATCAAAAGTTCGATCAGTTTTTAGCGAAAGAGGAAGGAGAAATAGGACAATATGAAAAAATCGGAAAATGGTTTGAAACTTTAGAAAGAAAATTGACAACTATATTTGACGTTAGTGAAGTCAAACTGATCTATGATAGAAAGAAGCGAAAATATCAAATCAAAATCAATGGAAGCAACGAATCTACGCTACAAACGCTTCCGAGTGGCTACGCTTCTGTTATCAATATTCTAGCAGAATTGTTTATTCGAATGGATAATAATGGCAATCCTGCCTACGATCAGCAAGGCATCGTACTAATTGACGAAATTGATGCACACCTTCATATTGAATTGCAGAAAAATATACTTCCTTTTCTGACGAGCCTATTTCCTAAAATTCAATTTATTGTTTCTACGCATTCTCCTTTTATTCTTAATTCGTTGCAAAATGCTGTCGTTTATGACTTGGAAAAGAAACTAAGAATAGAAGATTTGTCTCGCTACTCTATTGATGGTATCGTTGAGACCTATTTCGATAATGATAAATACTCAAATGAAGTCAAACAGGAAATGGAAGAGTATGAGCGATTGGTTTTTAGTACGAATTTAGATATACAGCAAAAAGATAGAATGTACGATCTAAAGCGAAAGTTTAAGAAAATTCCCGCTCACTTAGCCCCTGAATTGGTTAGTCGTTTTCAACAAATCGAATCAAAAAGGCTTTCAGCAAATCATGGTTAATTTTGTAAAATCTCAGCCGCCTCCAGCTTCTTTGGCTATCGAAAAACAAAAGCCTAGCGGAAGATACAATTTGGAGGATGTATTGATTAAACTTCGTGAAGATTTTTTCAATAAGTGCTATCTATGTGAGGAGAAATTTATAACATCTATCAATGTAGAGCATTTCATTCCCCATTTGGGTAGAAATCTTGATCTAAAGTTTGATTGGAATAACTTATTTTGGGCTTGTAGCCACTGCAATCTCACTAAAAATACCTACGATCAAGAAATGCTAAACTGTACAAATCCTGAACATGATGTGTTGTATTGGATTTCTTACAGATTAGGTGCTTTTCCGAAAGAAGAACTGATGCTGGAAATAGAATTTGAATCAGATGAAGAAACCGATTTTGATATATCCATTGTTGAAAATACAGTAGAATTACTTAAGAGGTGCTACAATGGTACTACCCTTCACAAGAAAATGGAAGCGAGTAACTTGAGGCAAAAGGTACTGCTTGAAATTCAAGCCTTCGAAGAAAAATTGATTGATTACTTATTTGGAGGCTATGATGAAGAAGAGGAGAAAGAATACTTGAAACGTAAAATCAAAGAACATCTTAGCGTCAAATCTAGCTTCACTGCTTTCAAAAAATGGATTGTACTAGACAACGCGCTACATAAAGAAACTTTTAAATCACTATTTGATTAAATCTAACATTTGAAATACGCATGAAAATTTTACATCTATTATTATTTACTTTATTGCTGATTGTCAGTGATTTAGCTGCCCAAAGACTCAACACCAAACAACTCGAAGGACTCAAAATCAGAAACATTGGACCAGCGGGCATGAGTGGTCGTATCACTTCCATTGATGTGGACTTGAGTGAACCCGACCGCATCTTTGCAGGGGCAGCTTCGGGAGGTGTTTGGTTATCTGAAAATGGTGGCATCAATTGGCAGCCGATCTTTGACGAAGAAGCCGTTCAGTCCATTGGTGCAGTAGCAATCAATCAGCAAAATCCTGCTGAAATATGGGTAGGAACAGGAGAAGGCAATCCTAGAAACTCGCAAAACAGCGGCGGCGGTATTTATAAAAGTCTGGACGGTGGAAAGACTTGGAAAATGATGGGTTTGGAAAAAACCAAGACCATTCATCGCATCATTATTCATCGCGACGATCCCAATGTCGTTTATGTGGGGGCGCAGGGTTCTGCTTGGGGACCACATCCCGAGCGCGGTGTCTATCGAACCCGAGACGGCGGCAAAACTTGGGAACACCTCCTAAAAATAAATGAAGAAACAGGTATTGCCGATTTAATCGTTGACCCAACGAACCCAAATAAGCTAATGGCAGCCATGTGGGAGTTTGGTCGCAAACCTTGGACTTTCAATTCTGGTGGTGAAGGTTCGGGTATCTATGTGAGCCACGACGGCGGCGATAATTGGGAGCGACGCACCGAAGAAGATGGCTTACCTAAAGGAATTTTGGGACGTATCGGACTGGCGATTGCACCTTCTCAACCCAATATCGTTTATGCCCTAGTGGAAGCCAAAGAAAACGCGCTCTTCAAATCAACGGACGGTGGCGAAACTTGGAAAAAAATTGCGACGGACAAAACTGAAATCGGTAATCGTCCCTTCTATTATGCCGATATCTACGTTGATCCACAAAACGAAAATCGCGTTTATAGTTTGTATTCTTTGGTCTCCAAAAGTGAGGACGGTGGCAAAAATTTCGAGGTCATTATGCCTTATTGGGGAACAACGACCGTGCATCCCGATTATCACGCGCTTTGGATTCATCCAGAAGACCCTGATTACATGATCGTTGGGAATGACGGTGGACTGAACATCTCTCGTGATCGAGCAAAAACTTGGCGATTTGCCGATAACATTCCACTCGCTCAATTTTATCACATCAGCTATGACATGGATATTCCTTATAATGTGGGCGGTGGCATGCAAGACAATGGTTCTTGGGTCGGTCCAAGTCAGGTGTGGAAAAGCGGTGGCATTCGCAATAACGATTGGCAAGAAGTCTTTTTCGGTGATGGTTTTGACGTTCTTTTTCATCCCAAAGACAATCGCTATATCTACGCCATGTCACAAGGTGGAAATGTCGGTATGGTAGATCGCGAAACGGGTAGTTCTAAATTTATCAAACCCATTAATACCAAAGATGATACGCCGCTTCGCTTCCATTGGAATGCGGCAATTGCTCAAAATCCCTTCGAAGATTGCGGACTTTATTTTGGTAGTCAATTCGTACACAAAAGTACGGATTGTGGGCAAAGTTGGGAGATCATTTCTCCTGATCTGACGACCAATGACACCACCAAACAAAAGCAATACGAAAGTGGTGGATTGACCATAGACGACACACGGGCAGAGAACCATACAACCATTCTGGCGATTGCGCCCAGCCCAATTGATGAGGGCGTGATTTGGGTAGGAACAGATGACGGCAATCTACAAATTACTAGAGACGGTGGCGCGACTTGGATGAATGTTGGTAATAAATTGCCTGGCGTGAAAGCGGGCAGTTGGATTCCATTTATAGAGCTGTCTAAGAAAAATGCGGGCGAAGCTTTTGTCATCGTCAACGACTATCGCAGAAATGATTGGCGACCGATGGCTTTTCACACCACTGATTTTGGCGCGACTTTCCAGCGCATTGTAGATGAAAAGCAAGTGAATGGACACGCACTTTCGATGGTGCAAGACCCTGAGGAGGAAAATCTATTGTGGTTGGGGACGGATTATGGCTTGTATGTGAGCATAGATAAAGGCAAAAATTGGAGTCAGTGGAGGAATGGCTTTCCGTCGGTTTCTACACGCGACTTGAAAATTCATCCGCGAGAACACGATTTGATTGTCGGTACTTTTGGTCGTGCAGCTTGGATATTGGATGATATTCGTCCGATTCGGGAAATTGCGAGAACAGGTGGTAAAGTGCTGGAGAAAGAGTTTAAAGTTTTTGAAACACCTGATGCTTATCAAGCCAACTATCGCTCTTATGATGGTATTCGGTTTGCGGCAAATGGCGAGTACATCGGCGAAAATCGGAATTGGGGCGCGATGGTGACGCTCTGGGTAAAAGCACCTAAAGAGGAAGTAAAAGAAAGCGAGCAAACCTCTTTAGAGAGAAATCAAAAAACGAACAAAAAAGAGCGCGCCAAAAAGATAGAAGTGAAGGAAGAGCAGAAGGAAAAAATGGCAGCGGATAAAAAAGGAAACAAAAGAAAAAAACGTCCAGAAAAAGTGAAAGTGCAAGTTTTCAATAGCGCAGGCGATACGATTCGTACTTTTTCTGTGAAAGTGGATACGGGCATGAATCGCATTTATTGGAACATGCGACACGACGGTGTTCGTTATCCTTCTCGCCGCGAAGCAAAAGCAGATGCAGACTTACCAAGTGGTTATTTGGTGCAGCCAGGCATTTATAAAATGCTGTTCACTTATGGCGAAATGAAAGATTCGACTACCGTGAATGTCAAATTTGATCCGCGTTTGGATGCAAGTAAACATGACTTTACGGAAATTGCTAGCACTTGTGAAGCTTACTATGATGTAGTGGAAACCGCAGCCAAAGGCTTTAGCCAACTCCAGCAAGTGAAAAAAACGATTGATTTAGTGGAAAAAGCTCTGATACACGCGCCCGATTCGACGCAAGAAGTAATCAAAGAAATGGGCAAGATACTGCGAGACAGCATCAAAGCGATCGAAAAGCAGTACATGCAGCCCGAAGGGATGAAAGGCATTCAGCGTACTTCAACCAATCTCAATTCTACTTTGTACAGCGTGAGGAGCTATCTAAGCGATATGGAAAACGAACCCACGCAAGCCATTCAGCACCTAATGAGCAAAGCCAAAAAAGAAACCGCTGAGGTCATCGGGCAGGTGAATGCTTTGGTGCAAAATGAACTTGCGGAGTACCAAGCGAAAGTGGAGCAGGTGCAATATTCTTTGTTTGAGGTGATGGAGGAGGTGCGGATGGAGTAGGGAAAGCACCTTCTGCAATGAAAGATAGACTTTTGAAGTTTCTAAAACTTCAAAAGTCTGGCATCTATCTTTTTGTGAAAATCAAAGAACCCAATTTTATTTGACTAGTTTACTACGCTCTTTCAAAGGAGCACCGCGTTTATATTTGATGTATTCGACGCCATCCTTAGTGTAGATTTCTGCGTCAGTCGGATGTCCATCGTTTTCATATTCTTTCAAAGTTTCTATTTCATAGACCGTATCTGTGCGCTCTACTTCTATGATTTTAAAATCTTTGTCCGCTATGGTATCTAATACTTGAGTAATTTGCGGTGGTGTCAAATCTTCAATAGGATCTGGTAGTTTCCCTCCTAATAGGAAAGTACCTAATAAGAGAAAAGCAAATCCTACTAGTAGAATGGTCTTTACATTTTTCCAAACAAAGGATAGTATTTTTGAAATCGCATAAAAGAAGGCTATTGCGAAAAGTAAAGTAATAATTAACTCGGCTGCTGTCATGATACTATGGATTTGATTAAGAAAAGCGGCACAACTTTTTGCACCATTCGTTCTACTCCATAGTTCGAGAAAGCCCGATTCTCTATCGGGAAAATGCTATTCCCGATCAGAAAAAAGTTCCCAATGCACGCTATTATTTTTGTATTTTGATTTTATTCCTATTTCTAAATATTCATCAAAATGCTTTTTCAGTTCCTCCGAATTCATACTAGCAATGGCATTCCGTATGGCTCTGGTCACTCTTCCTCTCATTTTTTCTTTTTCTTTATAGTGGTCGGTAGCAGCTTTTCTTATCACTTTCGACTTTCTAATCACCGTATCTACAAAGGCTCGGTCACTCGTTGATCGCTGAAATTTCTTGATTCGTTTTTCGGATTCTTTTTTGTAGAAGTCATAAGCGGCGAAATACTTATTTTTATACGTCTTTTGTATCAATAGATTTAACACATACATCACTTCAGCTAGATAGTAGATACGCTTTTCCTCTGCTTCAAATTCGTCTGGTTCTTCTTCCAGTATATCAGATAATAGCTTTTTCAATTCTGCCTCACTTTCAGGAATTTGTCTGGAAAATATAGAATCAATTTCTACTTTGAACGATTCATTAAATTGAATGCTTTCTTTTTGAGGAAAAGATAGCTCCAAATCATTGACATAGAAATAGCGATCGGGATGTTGGAGCAATCTATGAATATAAGAAAGTCCTTTATCAGGATTTCCGTTCAGGTCGATTAGTTTGCCGTCAAAACGAATGTGCCAAGCAGTGGATGCTTTGTAGAAGGTATAAGGCGCAGCAAAAGTATCTTGTAGTTGTAATCCGATTGATTGTCGGGCTAAACGCTCCTGAAAATCGCTTACTTCTTTGAGTTGTTGCTGATAATGTCGTAAGTCCTTCGCTAGGGATTGCTGCCTTTCGAGTTGCCAACGTTGTACGAGAATAGTAAACTGCTGCTCCAAAAGATAGCGCGCAAAAGATAATTGTATATCCGTTTTGCTTTTGCTATGGAGGAAGGGTAGGGGAAGCAGTAAGTGCAAGGGCTCTTTCTGAAAAAAGAGAGACAACTGAACGCCTTGGTGCGCTTCCATTTCTTCTTCAACAAGAAGGATTCTTTGGTAATTAATAATCATTGCCGTAGCACAAAAATACCGACCGATCAATTGCGCAAAAGCATATTGTAAACTATTCTGATTTTCAAATGCCCGTACATTCATCCGCTGTATTTCCTGACTAAATTCTTTCCAGAAATGGATGCTATACCAATCATGGCAAGCCGTTAATTGAGTGGGAAGGATTTTCGCTTCACACTTTATCCATATATAAGAAGATAGATAGCGAATAGGATAGACCAAAGGGTTTTTTAATAGTTCAGCGGCAAAGTCTTGGTATGATAGTTGCTCTCCTCTGGTTTTGACGCATAATTTTCCTGATACTTCATCGGGCTGAAGCTGGTAGCATTGGGCAATAATACCCTCTTTTTTTTTCAAAATTTGGTTAAAATGCGTCGGATTCATTAGTTTTTATATCTTTTTCCCTGCAGGGAAGTATTTTTTCCCGCACTAATCAAGTGTTCAACATTCTTTCATCTATCAAACTAAATGGGTATGGTATATCACAATGAAACTTTCGTCGCTATTCTTATTGCTTCGCTGATTGTTACTTTCCTTTTCCTCCTCCTCCAGGCACTATTTGTTCCATAAAGTTAAATTATTTTAAGTTGATTTTACAGTTTCGTTAAATTATTTATACATTAGCATTGGTTTAATAGAAATGTATTTTTTGAAGAAACAACACTCTAACTAGTCAACGTATGGCCACCTTTGAGCGGGCACGATTAAAATTAAGTCAAAGCAGGCGTGTTTTATTGGATAAAGTCTTAAATAAGATGCAACGTATATCGCGAGATTCAGCTAAAGTAATTCTCGCGCTCAAAAACGAGCAACGTCTTACTTTAGTAATATGGGGGGAAATTTTTGATGAAATTATTCGGCACGAATCGCTGGCAATAGGACGAATATACACCGCTTTTAGAGCTACTTACCAAGAAAGATATCTTCGACATCCTAATAATTCACATCAGCTTCAAGGAGGCATTACCAAAGCAAAGCCAAATGTGGTTTGTACCGTAGAGCCCTTTAATCGTTTTCGGGCTACCAATTATGAGCGGATGGCTATGGGAGGCGTATCCAAAAGGCGCAGAGAAAGAGAAGAGCAAAATTTATACAGAAAGAGGAGCGATATGCGATCTTATGAGGATATGATACTCAAAAGACCACATCGTTTGGTGTGGTTTAGTTGGGTCAATTGGAATAGTCAAGACGAACCAGAAGATATGTTTCGCTATCTAAAAAATTGTGAAAGCATTAGAAACAAATTAGGATTGACGGGCAGAGACTGGAGAAGCGGCAATAAAATAATTGGATTTACCTTCAGTTGTCAAAAACTTAAGAAAGGAGGAGTTAGTTTGCATAAGCCTAGTTGGTGTGACGGTGATTTCAATTCACAGTTTTTTCCAAACAGTGCTAGTTCAGAATTTGGACAAACAATTACACTGATAAAAGGAACTAAAGGCGTACCAGAATTTGTTAGTTCCAGCAACAAGATTAAATTTAACTATTTAGTTAAAATTCCTGTTGTTTTTAACTAATTTAATTAAACTATTTTCTCTGTGAAAGAAAAAAGGTCTTATTTAAAACACTATCAAAAACTTGTAGAAGCTGAATATGCTGGGAAAGATGTTGCAAACATCGACTACGAAGAAAGGTATGAATTAATTCAAAATCTATTGGAGCGACTCAATCCCGATCAAATCAGAGACTTTTTTGAAGATATTTTACTAGAAAACGCAAATATTCTTAGTGAACTCTTTCCTGTTTCTTCCCAATCTGATGTGAGAGAGGAATCCTTTGGTTGGTTGATGGATCATGTTTCCAATGTGACCATGAACAGCCTAGAGAAAGTGTCTGGACACATCTATCAATACGCGCTAGAAAAAGGCTACGGCGATAAAAGTGCTATGGTCGTCAATAAGTTATACGCGCTGGTGGCTACGCACGAAGCTGGTATGGATGCCAATGAATTGATTTTTGCCTACGAAAGAACAGACGACCCTTTTGAGCAAATGCGTATTCTACTTTTACTGACTAGCTTAACAACTTCTAAAAATATCAATCCTTCTCTTTGGACTAAGGTGGATTTGAAACAAAAGCCACATTTAGCACCCGCTGTGATTGATTATTATCGGAAGGTGGGGGAATACGATCAGTCCATAAAAGCTTTTGAGGAGGTGATTAATGCTACTTCTCTGTTAAATAAGATAGAAGAAAAAGAGTTTAATTTTCTATATATCCGTGTGGAAGATTTACTAGCCGATTTATATGACAAAAATCTAAGTAAAGAGATCAATCAGCTACTAGAATTTCCGTTGGCCTATGATTCAAGGAGACTTAAAGAACTATATGAGCGAATATTAGATGACCCATATTTTGAAGATGCGGAATGGAAAGAGCCTGTCAAAAAACTGTTATCGCCTACTATCGAAAATGATGCTTGGCAAAGTGCATATTTTGAGGATTTGAATGATAATCAAGGGGTATTGAAAGAGAAAATAAAGATACAAGATAGTAGCAATAGTCCTAAAAAAGAAAAATTGAGCGATATTCAAGAAAGTATCAGCAAAAAGAATGAAGAAATCAGAGAAGCTAAAATTGGAACTGTAAAGTTTAGAAAGAGTGATGAAGACCTAGGAGAAACTATCGAAAGCTTCATGTATCGCACTGAACAACAGGAAGATGATCTTGAGCTGAGTGATGTACTTATGCCATTAAGAAAGACCGCTGATACTTATCGCTTACTAAGTCTTAGAGATATCTTCAATAAAAGAAAAGGGAACAAACAAAGCAATAGATTTACCCAAAAAATAAAACTATTGGAAGGAGAGCTACTTATACGTGGAGGTGTTCAACAGCAAAGTCGGACAAGCTAGAGGTGCAAATTATGGCTTCGAAGACATTATTTTATCTATATTTTCACTCTTTCTAAAAATCTTCGTATTCACAATGTCAGTAGAAACAAACCAATCGAAAAGACAAGATCATCTATTTTCACAAGCGATACGAAGCGAAGGAAAGAGCATAGAAATTTATTTAGATGCGGATAGTGTCATACAAATGATGTTAGGCATTCGAGAATTCATGCTAGAGGACTTAAATGTTAAAAGTACCAGTGAATTAGCGATTGACGAGAAGAAAACGAAACGATTCAATGAGCGGACTACATTAGTACATGCCCTAATGTACAATGAAAGATTGAAGCCGCTTCAATTGCACATGCTTGTACCGCATCAAAAAGAGTTGCTACTCAAACTACAAAGTCTTTCTACTACTCCGCACAACAAGAAACACGCTAAACTTTTTTATAAGCGGTTTATTAATAATAAAATAAATATACAAATACCTGCTAAGAAATCCTCTTATGACCAAGCTATTGATTACTACGAACAAGTAGAGGGGGAAATCTTAGATATTTATAAGATAGATTATCTAGTAAAGGAAGGCATAGAATGGAGGACTCGTCTAAAGCACATTAAAGATAATATTCTATCTTTAGATGAAGAGGAATATGACTATGTACGCCTTGGGAAATCTGAATTGTTTAATGATTTGTACGACAAATTCAAAGAGCTTAGGAAACGCAAAAAACGATATACCAACCTAACAGATGCCCTAGTACTTTGCGTGCTTCGAGAGAAGATAAAGGAATATAAAAAGCAAAAAGGCAGACAAGTTATTCCAATCTTCTATGATACCAATGGATTTTTCTTAAAAGCAGTAGAGAAAGCAGGTTTGAGTGAAAAATTTATGATAGATATTGACGGCGTATCTTACAGCATTCTTCGGGACAGTGATTTTTTACTTTTGCATGCCATTTTAGTGGCGGATCAGTTTCCTTCTTTTTCTTCTATAGATAATAATATTTCTATTAGCAGCAGCTTCAAGGTAAGTGAAGACGCCTTAGACGATCAGTTTGCCCAATACTTTACAAATATCAAAGAGGACTACTCCAAAAATATTGAGAAATACATTACTTCTAATCTGTTGCATCAATTTTGGACAAAAGATCGTCAAGAAATTTCAGAAGACCTGCGTGAGTTTATCCAATATGATCGCTTTAGAGAAATTATAGTTCCTAAGATAGAAGAAGAAATTGCTAAGTATAGGAGAGAGTTACAAGAAAATGTGAGAATTTATTCGCTTTACGTCAACCTCTATGTAGGTATGGAAAGGGTAATGCGGGCTATCGAAAAAGGACTAAGAGAAAATTTAGATCACTACCAAGATATCGACGAAATTGATGTATTTGAGAATTTCGACATTAATCGTTTTGCCATACAACCAAAAGAAAAAAAGAGAATTCGAGACCTTGGAAGACGTTTGTTCTTAGAGGATGATAAAAATAGACGACTTTCTGTTTACACAGATGTAATAGAGAGCATTTACATTGGATTGGAAGACAAGGATCACGAGAGTCTGGTGGTAGGTATGACGATATTGTGGATGCTGGGATGCTATCGATTGATTGTCGAAATTTTAGAAGAAATCAACTTTAAATACGACTACTACAGCCTTGCGGCTATCCATGCTTCTGCTTTGGCTTTTGAACTAAACACCCACCCTAAAGCAAAGGAAAAAATTGCTCGAATCTTACGGATGGTGGATACCCATACTGATCCAAAGACGGGCGAGAAAAACTTTGCATTTGAAGTCAATTATAAAACAGCATTGGGGGCTGCGACAGTATATTTCCAGCTTTGGAGAAAAAGTAGTAAAGAACCTTTTTACACACTTGCAGAAGATTTAAGGAGTCCAGCAGTACCTTCTGAAGAAAAGGATTATAACTTGATTAGAGCTAAACAATTGATAGACGATGCTATCAGTTGGATGGAAGAAGGAAATAGATTTAATGAAAAAATTGAGCGTGAACGTTATTATTACTATCTGCTCAATCTATCTATCTATTACGTTACGATGGGCTTTCCCGATGAAGATTTTCTTCAACTCAACAGCAAAGTAAGCATTCTAGCAAAAGCCAAACAAGATAATACAGAGTTTTTCATTCATCTCTACAGCGATACGCTTTCTCTATATAATTTAAGACGAGCGGTCTTGGCGATTAAGGCAAAGAACAAAGCTGATTTTGATTATTTTATTGATTTAGCGAAAAAAGATAATGAGGCTGCACTCGAGGAAGTTTTAAAAATAAGTATCCAGAAATACTACAAAGAGATTAAAATAAAAATTGGATTAGTAGAAAATAAAGGAAGAAATATTTTTAATCAAAAATCGTGATCTTCCTCTGTCTTCAATTATTCATTACACGCAAGGGTTACATCGAATTATGCTAGACTTTTGAAGTTTCTAAAACTTCAAAAGTCTTTCATAGAAAGCTCGAAGCTCCAAATAAATCAAAAAATCTATCAAAGCCGCGTATTCACAATATTATTGTACAAAGCGCCAAAAGTATAATTGATACCAAAGTTCATGCCCGCTTCAAAATCGGTGGCGACTTGACGTTGTGCTAGTAACAAATCTTCCAAACTGATGTCGCCTTTGGGCAGGGAAATTTGATCGTTGATGAGTTGGTAATTGCCACCAAAATTGACGGAAAGTCCTTTATATACACGAATAGAAAAACGTCCATTGAGCGAAACGCGATTTTGCGACCAGTCATCTAGAAAATTAGAAGCACTCACGCCCGCGAAAACATTGCCCCAAGGGCGACGCATCCGTAAATCTACATTCAGCATGTGCCGATAGCGTTGCTCTTCCATGAGGTTGTAGATGGTCTCTTCGATGTAATTTCTGGACAAATAGCCCACTCGATAAGCGACCGTAAACTCTTTCATCGGCACTTCGTCGTAAGAAAAAACGCTGTATTCAATGGCGGGCGCAATCCAGACATCCATGTCCAGATTATTGTAATTGTTGTGATAATAGCTGTTGAAAAAGCCAACGGACCAATGATCGCTGATGCTACGAACGACCGAACCCGAAAAATAACGCCGTTCTCGAACCACCACTGCCGTACCACTTTCAGTATCTACACTTTGTCGCTGATAAGAGTAAAACGGACGAACTCGGATGCGCCACTCGGGTGTCACATTATCAATATCGGCATCGGCGCGGAAGCGCAAATTGCTGCGTACTGCTTCACTGTCCCAACTTAGATTGCTGCCAATTTCGTATATCCAATTTTTCCAAAAAGATTCGTAGGGCGTGACTTGTACTGTGCTGTTTTCTGGTTTTTTGACTTCCAACTTTAAGCCGTCCGATAAAGCGGTTTTGGCCAAGAAAGGCGCAATGCCAATCTTTAATTTCTGAATAATCAATTCATTTTCTTCAAAATTGGTCATGGTCGGCTGAGAATTGAACTGAAAGCTGACTTTTTCGCCCGCCCATTGTTCTCGACCGATGATTTCCAGATTGTATTGTTTTGCACCAGTAGCGAGCTGTTGCCGATTGATTAAGATGTGAAGATTGCTTCGGTAGGCATCCACCGCAAAATTGAGGTAGTCCAGTTCTTGTTTAATTTGATTGCCATTACAAAAACTGCAATCCAGAAAAATATTAATTTGTTCGTCGTTTCCATTGGCTTTCAGGGAATTAAAGGATAGAAAAAAGCAAAGAAAGATCAAGCAAATGCGCACCATGGGTGAATTTTTGATAAATGTTAAGTAAATAAGCGATAGAAATCCGACACTTTCTTGATCAAGTCGGCAATTTTTATGCAATAGAAATCGCCAAAAGGTACCTCTCGGACAGAAATAAAATTATAACTGATGTTACGCAAAACACCAAATTGCAAATGACACAACGTGCCACTTGTTTACAAATCGTCGGGTGTCGAACCCGACGATTTGTAGGAAAATTCTTTCAGGAGCGAGCAATATTTGAGCTTTAAGCTCAATTTTGGCTCGCTCCGAAAGAATTTTCGTGAATTAGAGTGGCTCCGACAGCCACTCTAATTCAAAACACGCCAATCTCAGAGATCAGCGAATAACATAGACTAAGGTACTACTTGCGTAACATGAGTTATAAAAAT
>JBCCRX010000040.1:0-25853 GCA_039201015.1 Bacteroidota bacterium
GATCGAGGATCTGACGATGCGCACCAATTCGCCTGATAATGATTATTTGTATAATGGGAAGGAGTTGGATGAAGAGTTTGGTTTGGATTTGCAGCATTATGGAGCGCGGTTGTATGATGCGAGTATTGGACGGTTTTCATCCGTTGACCCCTTGGCAGAGAAATATTATCCAATTTCGCCTTACGTCTATGTTGCAAATAATCCAATGAAATTTATTGATCCTGATGGAAGGAAAATCCGAGGTGTCAAATTTAAAAAAGGGGAACTTAAATACTCTAAGAGAGCAATAAAGAGAGGAACAAAAAGATATATTGAAAATAGAATACAGACAGAATCTGGTAAGAGTAGTATTATGTCACTAATCAATGATAAAAATGAGTACACAATATTTGTCACAGATAAAATATTAGTATCACAAGGTTCTGATGGTTCATTAAAACCCGTAATGGGAGTGACGGCAGGGAAGAGTGGACTTTTAGCTGTATCTACTTTTACAGACCTTGAGAATGCTACGGATAAAGATATAAAACAAGCAGTTAAACTTCCTACACTTCTTCCTGCGAATCAACTTATTAATGCAAAACTTTCACGAGAAGATATTGAATCAGTTACCGATGGCGGAGACGAGAATGTTTCAGAATATTCCAAGGCATATGAAGCAGCCAGAAATGATGGAGGTATGGGAAATTTTGAAGGATATTCCTCAGAAGAGGAACTTATTCATGGCGTCGGCGCACACGAAGAAGTACATTTAACAGCTAAAAACATAAATGACAATAAAAATCCAAATGAATATCAGAGAGTTTATAACACAGAATTACCCGCTTTCCAAGCGGAGCGTAAAGCTATAAATGAATATAGGAATAGGAATAAGAATAATAATTAATGCGAGTTATGGGTAGAAAAAATAGCAGACGTTAGTAAAAAGTGCTATAATAAAAGATGAATGGAATAAAACTAATAGCATTGTATTACTACATCTGCGAGTGCTAGGATACGGAATTAAAATGGCATTGCCAAAGATTTAGTAATTATAAAGGCAATGAGATTACAGCTGAAGAATTATTGACCATCTATCTGTACGCAGTATCAGAGGAAGAGCGCTACAAGATTTCTTCGATCCATGCTTACGCGAAGAACTATTTAAAGAGTTGGTTTCCTCAATTACCCTCATATGTGAATTTCAACATCCGATTGAGTGGACTGTCAGCAGTTTTTCCAGTTTTGGTTGGTTGTTTTTTACGAGATGCAGATAGAACAGGGGTGGATTTTGGGGTGAGTCTTTTAGATTCTTTGCCGATCATTACTTGTAGTGGCAAGCGAGCAGGTAAAATAGCACCAGCCTTGACCGATAAGGGATACTGTTCTAGCAAAGGCTTGCATTGTTACGGTTCTAAACTTCATGCAATGAGCTTTCGTAGAGTAGAGCGAATCCCTTTTCCAGAGTTGCTAAAGCTTACCTTGGCATCAGAAAATGATTTGAATGCTTTTAGGGAAATTCTAAAAACCACTAAAGATCGAACTACTTTCGCAGATAAGGCTTATGTGGATGAGGAGCTAGCCAATTGTGCCAGAGATAGAGCATCCGGAATTTATACGCCTGTGAAATTAGTCAAAGAGGAATCTGAGCTCTTGCGGCAGCAAAAAAAAAGCAGCAGATGACTTATTTTCCACTGCTGTTTCAAGCATTAGACAGCCTATTGAGAGTTTTTTCAATTGGTTGATTGAAAAAACCGATATTCAAAGAGCTTCTAAAGTTAGGTCTGAAAAAGGCTTGATTGTTCATGTCTTTGGTAGTATCGCTGCGGCTCTAACCCTCTGGATATTTTAACCCATAATTCGCATAATTAGTAAAATAATACATAAATTTAAATGGTAGGAGTTGGGTTCTTTTGTTTATCTGTTCTCGCTCAACTCTTCTCATAATTATAATCTAGAATGAGTATTAAAAAATTGTTAATTGCTTTACATGTGTTTGTTTTGGTTCAATCTTGTATTAGCCCTAATATTACTAATGGGACAAGCTGTGAAGTATATACTGATAAGATTGAAAAAATCTTGAAAAGTAGAGGTTATAGGGTCATCGGTCGCATAAATCTTGTAAGCCCTGAGGTTACTAATAATAGGTTAGTTAGAAACTGTGTCGGATACTATAGTATTTCAGTTGAAGACTCCAATAAGCTCTATACAGAGTTCAACTTTGTAAGTATTCCTGTATTAGTAACAGATGATAATATACACATTAATACTTCGTCCTTGAATGGAAAGAAATTTGATAGTAATCATTTAGATAGTTCTATTGATAGTATTTTGAATTTATTTGAGAATAAGTATGAGTCTTCGTTTACACAGAATGAGTTGGCAGAGATTAAAGAACGCTTCAGTTATGGTATCGCTAGCTTTAACAGAGGCAGAAGGTAAACAGGGTGGTCGTAGCTTTGATCGGCGCGGTGTTTCTGTTAGGATTGTCGCGAATTGCATCCGCGATACTATATGCTTATGTAGCAACAAGAGCCAGTGAAGCTGTTTAAAAATGAGAAAAAATCATATATGAACCTGAGTTTTTCGTAAGAAAATATTAGTCATTCCCATCAAATTTATTGACAACCAGTTGATTGCGTTCTTTTCATATCGTACAAGTAAACCCTTCAAACCATCCATCCAAGCAAAAGGATGCTCACAATTTATTCTCTTCTTATACAACTCGTCATCAAAACCACGATGCGTCAGGTGTTCCACGTCCACCAAAATAAAAAACGAAAACCGATCGTCTCGGACTGTGTCCGATGATGCTATACGCTCGTCTGATGTTTTTCCTCGCTCGCTTAAAGTGTTCCAAAAAACGCGCGTGGCTCGCGAGCATTTACCCCTGATCGGCTAAGTGTTCAACGTGAACTAAAATAGGACACGGATTTCTATGTAAAGACCAAATAAATATTAGAATTTTTTGGATATATAACGAAAAAAGTCAAAGGATCAAAAAAGTTCATTGAAAGGCAAACCAATACTAGCCCTAAACAAGTCAAGAGTTAGGGTAGCTATTGCTGAGCCCGCAAACTTTCCCTTACCCTCGGTGGGCTGTTGTTTAAGAGGGTAAGGGAAAGTTTGCTCATCAAGTTAATCTGGGGTCAGTACTTTTCACCTATGCAACTTGGATCGGATGCTGATAATCTTTTTGATAAATCCTATCGGCTTTGACACAAGCACAAATACGATGCACAATCTTGTTTCGCACTGCATTGATGATGGACATCGAAGGTTTATTTTCCTGTTTTTTGCGTTGATAATAATTCTTTAATTCTCCTTCCACTCGAATGGCAGCAAGTGCAGCTAAGTGCAACAAGTTCTTGAGTTCGTGATCTGCCATATTGGACAGGCTAGCGGCTTTGTAGACACTTGTTCCAGAGCGATGCTCGAAAGGAACAATGCCTGCTTGGCAAGCCAACTTCTTGGGGTCTTTCAATCGTTTGAACTCATTGGTGACCAGAAGAATTTTGATGCCAACAATTGATCCAACTCCTACTACTGAGGTGATGAGTAAAAACAAGCGACTTAATCGAATATCATTATGAATCAGTTGAATGATTTGTTGTTCGATCTGCTTGATTTTGTCAATAATACTAGAAGCAATACTAACAAGGTGCTGCTCTAGATTATTTTGAATAGCGGATTCAACAAACTCTATTTCAGATAGTTGCATTTTCAGACTTTTACAAGATTTCACCAATACTCGTCGCAGGGCAAACAAACTTTTGATTTGTAAGAGCACTGATCGCATGGCTTAATGAGGCTGAAACTGATCTTGGTGGCGCATAGAAAACAGCGCAATTCGCTTAGCGTCCAATGGGTCGGTTTTCCCTCTTTGGATACCCATAGAACGCTTCAAATGCAAAGGGCTGACTTGCCAAATATGGGCGTTCAACTCTTCTAAGACTTTGAGTAGCGGATAATTGTAACGACCAGTATGTTCCATTGTAAAAAGTACCTGATCAATAGGTACATCCAAGCTAAGTAATAACTGCTGAATATAGACTCTAATGCGATCAGGTTCGTTCATCGTTCGCTTTTTAGAAAGCTGTTTCGCTTGATGTACTATACTCCAATCCAAATAGGTTTTAGAGATGTCAATTCCAACAAAATGTGTAAATTGCATAACCTAATTTTTTTAGGTGAATCAATATTGCCGTTCAAACCCATCGCATCCCTAATCATAGGTCTAAGAACCTGAATTTCTATCTGATGCCATGTTTGAAAGTTCCAGTAGAGGCGTAAATCCGTTTTAGGTTATTAGCCTGATCGTCGAAATTAGTTGCTTCTACTGGATGGCAATTTTATCTCTTTCAAGTTCTTCTTTTTTTAGGATAAATGCAATACAATAACTTTTGAATAGGTAACTACTATTCAATTTATATATCTGATTTTTTACAATTTGTCTGTCTTTATTGATATTACAAAACTAAGGGATCGTCGAATGTCTGTGACTTCGATGCTGTATGCTTGTCTGTCCTGCTTTTTAAACATATACATATTTAACCAATAATAGCTTTGCTTTCCAAAAATATTACTTTATCGACTTTGTGCGATGAGCATATATTGCAGCCTGATTGAACGTGCTTGCTTCACTGCCTCATATTAAAACCAGTGGACTAATTTTTGTAACACTAAACAAAAACCAAAACTTTTAATTTCAAAGTCAATACGTCTGTTTGCTTGCCCATAGCTTTGGGTCGTCTGTGTCCATTCTATTCACCACTTTCGCTTATCCCTTGGGCTCTATTCTCTGTCTCCTACTCACTTCTAAATTAAAGCGGCTGCTAGCTGTCTATTTCTCAAAAAAGAGACAGCAGCTAGCAGCCATACGCTACAACGCCAATTTTCGCTATGCGCTCAAACTGCGTGTAGCTATTTTTGTTTGGGTCATCGCTTCTTCGTAGTATCAGAGGTTTTCGCATCACTGTTCTTCGCTTCGTGCAACACCTCGCAGGGGCGGGGTCGGGTGTCCGTTTGATATTTTAAAGTTGAATCCGCATGAAAATTCGTGGAGCATATATAAATCTTTTACCGCCGTCCCTCCATGGAATCCTAGCGGCGATGAGTTTTCGTTTGGGGATTAAAACAGGGTGCGGACGCTCTTAGGATTGCTTCGTTCCCCTGTTCCCTCCCCCTGCGGGGCGAGGCTCGGGCGTGGTGGTTTCTTGGGGCTTGCTGGTTCAGAACAGCGTTGGCTGTGGTGTCGTTTTTCTTACTGTTCCGTCGCTCATTATTTCTACCAGCAGTTTGTTGGCTGCTAGTGCTTTTTGTGCGGTGTCCCATGTGCCACCCTTTCGGTCTCTCCCCGCTCCGTAGGCTGCTAGTATGCAGTCCGCTGTTTTCACCAGTTCGGTGTTTCGTTTCAGCGGTGCGGCTTTGCTTCCGTATTTCTCATAGTTGGGCTTTATCACTTTTGTTTCATACCCTCTTTCTCTCGCTATCTGGTTTGCCAGTTGGTCCGCGCCCTTTGCTCCTCCGTGTGCGATAGTCACCCTTTCTTCTTTTCCTATCATCTCTGTCAGTGTCTTTTCTAGTAGTTCTTTGTTTTGGTAGCTTCTGCTTCCAGTTATTAGTATAGTCATATCTACGTATTTTATTGTTCTGTAAAATACTGCTTTTTGTCCGCTTTTTATAATTTTTTTTACATTTTTTTTTGAAATAAAATGTCCTTTTTTCTTTTTTTGTTTATTTTTGTCCGCTTTTTGTTGTATATTGCAGTATGAAAGGGAAGAAAAAATAGCCTTTTTTTAGTTCTTTGAAAGTTGGGATTTTAAAACGTAAATACATTGTTATGTCTGTTTATTCTGTCAATCCGCTAATTGAGTTTGCGCTTCCTATTGCAGATAAGGTTAGTGTAGAAAATGATGAATTGGTAGAAGAAGAACAGCCGACTTTTGAAATTATCGCACATACCTTAATTTATGAAGTGATACCGAATTTTGAAAATTGGTTTGTTCCTGATACTACTTGTTCAGAATCTAAAAAGCTTGGTTTGAAAGCAATCAAGCGTATTTTCTCAAAGCATAATAAAACGCTTGTAGAAGTAAATATTCCGTTTGCTTCCTATCTCTCGGATGAACTAGAAGAGTTGAAATTGTGCTTTTAAAAAAATCTGTTATGTCAAAATTATTAAAAGTTTCCAGTCTGTTTTCACACAAGCGGATTGGTGGCTATTCTGTTATTGTGCCATTTCTAAAACTCGCAGGAATTTGGTTTCAAAATGCAGGTTTTCAAGAAGGCGATATCGTGCGCGTTGTCGTCGAAGAAAACCGAATTGTAATTGAAAAAAAGTAGCCGTATTTTCTAACTGTCATGTCCGTGTATATCGGGCATGGCTCAAATTTCCTATTTACTATGAATACAAATAATTTGAAAAAAGCAATTGCGTGTACTACTCCAGACATTGTTAATACAAAGTATGGAAAAAGAGTTGTTGTAAAAGTTAACTGTGATGGTCAAGAAAAAAAGATTTGGGGCGATCTGAATAATGGTCTTTTACTGAGCCTTAAAATTGGGCAGGTCGTTACGGTTGAGCCGTCAGGGAAAAATTTGAAAATTGTTCAATCTTCTCAAACGATTGTCTCTAATGCTCCTACTCCTTCAAAGTCTTATGTACCGATTAGCAAAAGTGTAAAGCTTGAAGTTGTTAATTTCATTACTGACAGTGCGAAACTGTATAGATACTGCTTCGATCAGGCGACTGAAACAATGTCTGAACATTCATTGCCTGATGATAGTCTCCGTGCTATTGCTACTACATTGTACTTACAGACACAGAAGAAATTCAATTTGTAAATCTTCTAAAAACCATATTATGAATAATTTTAAGGTTGCGCTTTTGAAGGTGAAAATTGATCTTCAAAAGAAACAGCTAGAACAATTGCTTATGGCTCCTATTGGTACTGCTCAGGAAGAAGCGGAAAGAAAGGAAATCATTACTTCTTTGTATGAGTCTTTAGATCAAAATATTCTTGAACTAAATAAAATTTTAAATAATGAATGATACTGTTGATTTAAAAGAAGTTGCGGATGCTGCTAAAAAAACAATGTCGGAAATTTCTGAGATTATTAGCTCACTCACGCCCGATGATATTAAGAGTAAATCTGATCGGGAGGAGCTAGAACAGATGCTTGATGATCTTAAAGAACTGAGACAGATGGTTGAAGCGAAGATATGAGCTAATTATTGGCGAATGTTTCTCCTTTTGAGAAGCGTTCGCCAATTTGCTGCGAAAACGGCTTGCTACGCAGATGTATTTGAACGCACGTCCGCTGCCTCCCGTGCGGAAATGGCATGCTTACTGCCTTCTCGTTAACTTCTCCCGTCGCGCGTCACGCAAGACGACCCAGCCGACGCACGAAGTCAACCCGCCCCTTTTCCCAACACGCAACCCAACCCATGAAGGCAGCAAGCAGACGTATTTTCGGGCGCAATCCACAGTTCTGACCTCGTATTTAAGATCGTTTGCGCCGATGACCGTCCGTGGCTTCGTTCGACGCTCCGAAAGATCGGAATGCTTAAATATTTATAATTGGAAAAATAGTAATTTATGAATGCAACTACTAATGATAGCAAAAAGGCTATTCGGCTTCGCGAATACTCTGATCAATTTGAGGAAGCTCTTTTCAAGCTCAAAGAAATCTATGGTGAGAATGTCAAAACTAAGACGGTTGAGAGAGCCGTTATTGAATGTCTTGAATTAAGGCGTGAAAATGCGGAATTGAAGACTAAGCTTAACTCTTTAGAACAGGATCATCGCTCTTTATTGGATTACATTATGCAGTATGCTAATTTAGAAGATCGTAAAGCGCGTCTTATGAATAAGATACAGGATTTTTTTTGAGTGGACATTTTTTTCTTCAGTAAGGGAGGAGCTGCGCCTGATCCAGTCTTTTGTTACTCTAAGAAGTGTACAAAAATAGAAAACTCGATTTTTCCAGGAATCAATTTTGTCCACTTTTATAGTGAAGTCCCTTGATACTTTTCGTAGGATAATATACCTTTGCAGTGCAGTTTCATACGGACTATAGGAGGTTCGTGAGAAATGCGGCTATAAGAGGTCTTATCTGAATCCTCTACAATCCATTCAGACATAACAGAGAAGCTTCGCTGGTCATCGTACTAGTCGAAGCTTTTTTTATCATTCAATAGTTTTTAGTATGACTTTCTTCGCTCGCTTTTATTTTTAAGAAAAAAACGTGATATTGTGTCAGGCAAAAAAAAGGCTTTCTGGATAGAAAGCCTTTTCTTAAAATGAAAAATTTAAAGTTGGAAGATTTTGCAATATATGAAAATCTTCTAACATGAAAGCTAAAATTCTTCTACTTCTATTTTTACCAGTCTTCGCTTTTGCTCAGGATTACACTTTGGAGCAGTTGTATTGCACAGACTACTTTTCGCCTGTATTCACTGAATTAATTCCGCAGTATCGTTCAGAATGTACACGAAAGCCGCGCAAAACTTTTTTCTTTCGGGGCTATCAGCGTGACTTCTTGTACAAAGCTTCCATTGAGCAAATTGGGCTATCCCCTGACTCTTTGGCACTCCACTTTGTGAGTGAACCTCAGACACCCGAAACGGAATTTATAGGCTACGTATCTGCGCATCAAGATAGTTTTGAGTATCAATTTAGTACTGGCTATCGTGCTAGAAATGATAAGGATCATTATTTTTTCTTTCCTTCGGACTTCCCCTCTTTACTTAAGGTCAGTGTCGTTTATCGCCGCAGCGTTTCCAATCGGCATAAGGTGCTTTCTACTTCTTTCAAAACACAGTTTTTCCAAAACTGTGAAGTCGTGGAACTGATGAATGAACTACTTGAAAATGTAGATTGCCCTGAGCCAACTGATTTTTGTAACCCTATTGTGTCTTATGAGGAAAATCCGCATCAGGATTTACCGAATCTTTCGACGGAGTGGCTTGAAGAGTGTCCTACCTTCTTCGAACCGCTTTGGCATCAGGTATTCACCTACAATGAGGAACTGTGCCAACTTATTCAAAGAGGCTTTAGCACCAAATTTTCGGACGATTCCTACACAGTTTCTTTTCCGCTAGATCATCCTTCCGTCGTTCATCATCTCTACGCTAGTAATTCTGATCTACTCAATGACCTGGTTCCTGAATGGAAGCACAAACGATCTGATCTATATGAGGATAGATTTATCTATACGATTCGCTCGCAATCAGATAAAAAGCGAAAGCATCTTTTCTATACGGTAGATTCGATTCCCTCCCTACTCGTACTTGAAACCATTCCGCTTGAAAACAATCGCATCAAATACCAATATACCAAATACGTCTTTTGCGATGTCATGCCCATTCAAAGAGAACTCGTAGAGGGACTGACTGGCTACTGTCCTGATGATAAAAATCCTTGCCATTCCTTTGAGATCAACTCAAATTCAGATACTGACGCTTTATCAGCACTCCGTTCGTATAAATCCAAGTCAAAGATAATCTACATCAAAGATCGAACTTGCAATACAGCCGTTTCTGACGAAGCTCTTTCTATCATGATTCCCAAAACTGTTTTAGCTAATTGTAGTGAAACTGGTCATGTCTTTATCTCTCCGAAAGGTGAATTTTTGCATCAATTCACCTATTTTATGAATGACTTCATTGTAATGGCTTTCAAGGGGCGAAAGGATTGGATGGACAATGAAAATTTACTGGCTTCCAAAATCATCATTGCCCCATGAAAAATATAATAATAGTCTGTTTGCTTACTACCTTCCTTTTTGCCTGTCAAGAATCAGAGCTAGAAATAACTTGCGAGGAGGATGAAATAGTGAGTGTGATCGTGAATTTTGATCTAGAGAACAATACTTTTTACAGTTATGAAAATTGGAGTTGGCGTCCAATTAATGAGCACGAAGGGCAAGACACTCACTGTGGAATTGACGAAGGACGGATCGTGTTGAAGTCTTGTTTATTGATCTATTGTACTAATTCAGTGCGCATCTGCGGCGGTTCGACTTGCCACGCTGTGGATGCTTCCTCTACGATTGGTGCATATTGCGACCGTAATGGCTCTACTATAAGTTTTGATCTACCAGACCGAAATCAGTTTTCTGTGATAATTCCAATTCGATGACCGCAGATTAGATTTTAAAGTTTGGGCTTCCATAAGGCTTTTGCCTTTGGAAGTCTTTTTAAAACCTAAAATGGAAGCAGATCGTGAGTGGACAAAATTAAGCTGCAGCAAGTTGGATCAGCGCATGCTCCTGACGCTGTTTACTGAAAATATTGGACAAAATATATTGCTGTAGCCGCTCGATCTACCGCTAAAAAGGGACAAAAGTGGAGATCGGCTGCTAATCGTTTTAAGATGTCAAGTTTTTGGCTTCTTCCTTCCTTGTCATTATCGACATTCTGACAAGGACGGACTACTGTAGCAGAAAAAAAATATTTAAAGAAAATAATTCTTTCTTCTTATGATTGTTCAGCATAATGAGATACAGTTCTTGAACCGTGAAGGGCAAGACGTACTTCTGTCGCGTTGCGAGAAAGTTCGCTATCGTTTTATCATTCTTCTTATGATGCGTTGCGGGCTTCGTGTATCTGAAACCATTTCTTTGAAATGGAACCAATTTAACTTTCAGCAAAAGACTTTGCGTGTGAAGTCCTTGAAGAAGCGAGCAGGTTCAAGGAGGAATTACAGAGATGTTCCTTTGTCGGAAGAAGTAATCGAATGTGCTGCGGCTTACTGGAAGAAGTGCGCGCCCAAATCTCAGGATCAGTTTTTATTTCCTACTAAATCAAAACGCGGCTATGTTTCTCGACAAGCAGTGGATGAAAAGCTACGTGCTTTGATGCCTTGTCTATCGGCTCATAAGCTACGGCATACCTTCGCCACGGAGCAAGTTTGTAATGGAACGGATTTGATTGTTGTTCGTGAACTACTTGGACACAATGATATAAAGACTACTCAAATCTACACGCACATTCCCAAGGAACAGTTACAGCTAGCAGTTCAGAGAACGGAGCGTTCTAGGCGTTCCTTCCTTCAACGATTACGTGCTCGCTTTCTTCCCTCTAAAGATGTTCATATTCTTCCTCTCAATAATGGGATCACTAACTTTCATATTGGCAGGAAGCATGAGATGGAGTTGCTGCATGATCTTATCAAGAAGCGAGTGAATGTACTTCTGTTGGGGAAGCAAGGGATAGGTAAGTCTCATCTATTAGATAACCTAAACTTGGAGAAGTGTTTGCGATTAGACGAGTTTGGAAGTGTGAAGAAGACCTTAGCTGGACTGCTGCTGACTTTGAAGGATGGAGACAAAGAGCAGATTATGAGTTTGCTGATGCAGGGTAAGAGCTTTGAGCAGTATGTATTGAAAGAGAACAATAGAGCGCTCACTCAGCTGCTTATCCAGATTACAGGGCACAAAGAATACACCCTACTAATAGACGACGTTTCAAGGATTACTAACGCTGGCATTGCTGCATTGGAGAAACTAAAGAATCACTTTCACATTGTCTGTGCTGCGCGTCAAATCAAGGTAGAGAAATCTACTTTCTTGACCAACTTTCAGCGGATAGAGTTGGAAGCTCTGAGTAGGAAAGAGACCGTCCAGATGATTGATCTGTTGACCCGTGATTTTAGGAATAGGATTGAAGACTACGAACTCTTCAAAACGCATATCTGGAACAATGCCGCTGGCAATCCACTCTACACTATCGAAATGGTTGAACGCTACCAGAAAGAGCCAGTACTGACGATTGAAGTAATTAGAAGCTTCTCCCACAACAATGCCTTGAAAGATATTGACATGACCTTAGTGTTTGTTGTATTGCTTTCTAGCTTTATGGTGATGCGCTATGTTGGAGGCGAACTCGGTAGTGATGCAGGTGCATTCAAGCTCATCGGTGGAATGGCTTTTGTCTTTGCCCTTTTCGCGCGCTACTTCTATTCTGCATCTCGTCGAAAATACATTTGATATGAACGGAGAAAAACATCATTTGAAGCTAGAAGCATCTTTGTTTCTGCAAATCAAAAGAGGAGGAAGGCAACTTAGATTGAGGAAAGCGGACTGCTCTTTTCATCTAGACGATCGCCTCAAAATCTGGAACTACTGTTTTGATCAGGAGACTTACTTGAGCGAAAAACCGATCTTTGCTAAAGTGACCTATAAGCTCAATGGCGGCAACTTTGGCATCGAAGAAGAAGATTGTCTCATTGGCATCCAAGTTCTAAAAACTAAAACCTTTATTTCTTCCCATACTCCACCATTCCAACATTCTAGCATTCCAACACTCCAACATTTAAACACTCGCTTATGACTATGCCTAATCACATCGCTGGTGGCTTTGTGTTCACTGGTGTCTTTGCCAGTTTGGGTGGTTTCAATATACTAGAATCTATTCCTGCCATTGCTGTGACTTTGGTTGCTTCTGTCCTTCCTGACATAGATCATCCCAGTTCTTTGACTGGCAAGTTTGTACTGCCGATATCTAAGTTCATTAATGCAAAGTTTGGACATAGAACCATCACTCATTCTCTGTTGGGCTTTCTGATATTTACCTTGCTGTTTGCCTCTGCTAATAACTTCCTGTTTCCTGAATACTCACTAACTTTTATAGCTGCTACTGCTTACTTCTCTCACATCATGCTTGACATGACTACGCGTGCTGGAGTAGTTTTATTCTACCCTTTCTTGAAGAACAGTTGCGTTATGCCCGGTCGTCCTGATATGCGGTTTAAGACAGGAGAAGTTAAGTCGGAGACGATGGTATTTGGTTTCTTTCTATTCATGGGAATCTTCCTCTATCCGCTCATGTCAACTGGATTCTGGACGCAGTACAATCGGCTCTTTGGAACACCTGCACACCTAGTTTCTGAATTTGAGAAATCATCTGATGTCCTACTCGTTAGTTGGGTGATAAAGGAAGGGACAAGAGATGTAAAAGGTCAGGGTTATTGCGTCAGTGCCGAATCGGCTAGCAAGATTTATCTAATTGATCGTGCTACCGAGCAACTCCATAAGCTGGAAGGAATCATTTTAGAAACTGTACCAGAGCATACTGATAAACGATTGACCTTTGAGAATGTAGCTTTTGTCGATGTTCCTCTTGATAGTCTAAATACTGTTCTCTCCAATCGCTACTTCCAATCTGCCCATATAGTAGCCAATAGTACTTTCCTGATTCACGGCAAACAAACAAAGTCCTTCAAAGAAGAATGGCTCAATCCTTTTATGCTACAAGAACATAACGACAGCATTCCGCTCAAAACCTTTATCTACGAATCGAATCCAAGAATTAAAGTCTTACGCGAGAATCTCAAACAAGCCGAGAAGGAGTATGAGCTTAGAGAACTGGCTATTGATGAATACCAGCAAGCATTAGCAATAATCAACTCTGATGTTTCTAGCGCAAGTGATTTGGTACAAAAGCAACTGCTTTCCGAACAGAGAGCCGAGCTAATTCGATCCGAGCCAGCACGCGCCGATGCTTCGCGCATCGTCCTACTGCGTACGCAAATAGACGCTCTGATAGCTGCTGATGCCATAAAAAATCAAAAGGCTTTGAGCGATGTAGAGGCTTACAATATAGAACATCGGAAGGAACAAAATCGCTACACTGCTTCGCTGTCCATTATCAAAATCAAGTGATATGAAAGTTCTTTTCTTTGCCGCTGTTTTCGCGCTCAATGATTCTATACCTGTCATGGATTCTTTGCCGCCTATTGATTCGCTCTATCTTTCTGTCGAACGATATTATCAGCGTGAACTACTTGCGGAACTAGCTGAATATCAGGAAAGCAAGAAAGGAGAGTGGCTAAAATATCTTCCGAGCGTAGGTGTGAACTATGCCTTGGTACAAACCAATGGTGGTGCTCTTAATACGCGTCCTCGCCCTACCCTATCTTATTCATCTGTCAAGCTTTATCAGGCGCGTAGGGAACGCAATTTGAAAGAAGCGAAGATGAGGTCTATTCGGGCTAAAAACGCACTTGTCCTGTCACAGGAAAAGCAAAATTTATTAGAATTGTATAAAAATTATTACCTTAACGCTCGGAAGTTAAAAACCAAATCCGAGCTACTACTAATTGAAAGGCAGTTATTTGAAATGAAAGAGATGAAATATGAGAAAGGCATGATCTTTCCTGATGAGTATTTAGCTGCACGAAAAGTTTACCTGATTGCGAAAGCGAACTTTGAAAGTGATCTGTATCTATTACAGCAACTTAAGCTTGAAATATTATCCCGTGCTAGGATGATATAAAAAAGTTTTTGTAAGTTTGTTCTGTGATAGAGAATATTCATATAGACGACACCAAGCGGATCGGTGAGTTTGTCAAAACAATGATTCTTTCTGAATACACCAGTGTACGGTCTTTTTGTAGAGCGCATCGTTTTACCAACTCCATGATGTCTGATTTCTTAAATGGAAATAAGATGATTCGTTTGGATACGCTATTCAGTATTCTTGATGCACTGGAAGCCAAAGCCGTATTCACCATCAAAAAAGAATCCCTTGAGATCAATTACTCAAAAGACACGGAATAAAAAAAAGAGCAGTGCACCAACACTACTCTTATTTTTCTTGCAAGATGCCTAGCGGAAACTAGGCGTAAAATAAAACAGCCTTATGCTTAAATCGAACTGTTTATCTGTTTGCAAAGATACGAAAAAAAGCCATTTCCATACGGTAAATTATAGGGAATTTTTTACCATACAGAAAACACTCCTCCTAATACTTTTTCATAGCATACTGTTTTTTCAGAAAATCACTGCTAATTGGTTCTTCGGATAGCACCATTGCCGCCCCTAAAGCAGAACCTGAAGGAGATTGAGTCGTTCGTATTTTTAGGTCTTGAAAATGACGAGTAAGCAACTTCACGAACAGGTCATTGTCCGCAAAACCTCCATCAATAAATATTTTTTTCACGGCTGTTTTTCCAATTACTCGTTCAGCATAAGTGACTTGTAATTCAACCAGTTCTAGCATTAGTTGATGATAAGCCATTTCAAAAGTAGCGAAGGAGCTTAAGTCAGTTGTTTTAGGCGAGCTTCGCTTCACATTGATAGCGTCAAAAGCAAAATGGTGCTGAAAATTTTTCATTAGCTGTTGATAGATCGTTTCCTTAAACTTGATCTTTCGATGCGCTTTTTTGCCCATTTTATAATACTTCCGTAATTTTTTTAGCTGTAGGCTGTATTCTTTCCCCAGAAATAAGCGACTAGCTCTGATAGGGTTTCCATTTATCTGCATATAATTCAGTTCCCCTTTTTTGAGTCCTTTTTGACTTAATTCACTATTGTTGAATGGATTCAGTGCAATGCTCCAGGTTCCTGTAGAGAAAAGTAGAAACGGCTGCCTAGTTGATTTCAAATAAGGCAGCAATGCAGATGAACTATCGTGAATACCTACGCCAATATCCAGAAACTGCTCAGCTATTTTTCTGCGAATACTGGTATTTGTGCCAACGATCGGTGGCAACTTATGATGGATACCCTCTGCATATACCCAATCGTGATAATCTTGCTTTTGATAATCCCAGAGGCTTGTATGACAGCCTACACTTGTAAAATCACTAACTGGAATACCTGTTAGTAAATAGCTCAAATATTGTGGGAAGTGTAGTGACCAACGTATGTTGCTGTATAGCTCCGCTTGCGTTTCTTTAAGCCAATACAACTGCAAACCCGAATTGAGCATGCCTGAGGCAGGAGACGCCGTTGCTTGAGCTATTTTTTTCTTTGATCCATACTTCTGATAAAAAGAGGTAAGGACTTCTAGAGGATAAGGTTTAAGATAATTATACAGTGGCGTCAATACTTTTCCTTTCCTATCCACATGCACAAAACTCGCTCCATAGGTAGAAAAATTGATCTTTTTTATCTCGTGTTTATATTGTTGTAATAACCTATTAAGGGTCGTTTTAATCCACTTTACTATAGCAGCTAAATCATCACAAGGAAAGCCGTCCTCATCCTCCATCTCTGGAAACTGAGCATACCCTTTCCAAATCTCTTGATAGTTTTCATCAAAAAGAAAGCATTTTTTGTTGGTTTTTCCTATATCGAAAACTAGATACATTTCGGATTTTTGATTTCGAGTGACATTTCGGATTTTGGATATGTGATTTCGGACTGTGTAGTGCTATCCGAAATCCGAAGTCCCAATTACTGTTTCATATTCTTTTTCTTGCTAACAATAGAGCTGACAATGATCGCTAGTAGTTCGTCTCCTTCTTTCCAGAGTGGTGCGACTTTCTTTCTATATTTTTCATCTAGCCCAATAATAAACTCTAGCCAAAACTCTGTCTCATCCAATTCTTCTTCAACAATACTCATTTTGTAAATATAATCCTTATCCGATTTTGCTCTACAAGCAGCTCTGTCATTGGCAGCGGAAGAAGAAGCACTTCTTACGATCTGATTTTTGACGGTTCGCAGTCCAGGTGTATTGGGTAATGTTTCTGCAAACTTAATTACGGCAAGCACAAACCATTTTAGCCTATTTTGTAACTCTTTTTTCGTCATAGCTTTTGAATTTTTGATATGCGATTTTAGATTTCGGATGTATGATTTTGGATTTCAGATGTGGGCATTCCAAAATCCGAAATCCCACATCCGAAATAATTAGAGTCCCGTCGCAACAACATTTTCCCCCCTCGTTCGAATCAGTTGTTTCCTTACATCCATCTGTCGGTAAAAATCAATTGGATCAAGTGCACCGCCGCTCAGTCTTCTAGCTTCGGCGACCAAAGGACGAACATCTGTTCGATAGGCAGTTTGCAAAATTTCTTGACAGCGAGTGACATCTTGTTCCATTTGCGCTTCCTCCAAAGCTACTCGATCCACCAAAAGGGACTGAGCGTAAGCAATGCGAATGGCTTCCAGACTTTGCATTAAATCTTCTAGTGGATCTTTGATATTGTGGCTTGCATCAATCATAAAGGAAATTTCGGAAAAAGAGGGTTTGATTTCGGATGTTGGATGTTGGATGTCGGTTGGTGACGTTCTAATATTCGAAATCGGAAATCCGAAATCGCCAATAAGCTCATTGAAAATCAGAAATAATTGATAGGGTTTGATACTGCCACAAGTGAGATCATCATCGCCGTATTTGCTATCATTAAAATGGAAACCACCCAGTTTGCCTTTCATCATTAAAATAGCAACGATTTGCTCAATATTCGTGTTTGGTAAATGGTGCCCTAGATCGACTAGTGTAAAGGCTTTTTCACCGCATCCTTCTGCTAGCATCAGCGAACTGCCCCAATCTTGAATGACGGTGGAGTAGAAATTGGGTTCATAAGGCTTGTACTCAATGAACATACGCCAATCCGCTGGTAAGTGGCGATAAATTTCTTGTAAGGAGTGCTGCGTATTTTGGAAGGCCTTGCGGAAATTGTGCTGCCCAGGGAAAGTGGAGCCATCTGCCAACCAGACGGTAATGGACTTCGACCCCAATGACTTTCCGTATTCTATTACTTCTAAATTGTGTTCGATTGCTTGTGTCCGACTAAAAGGATCGGTATTAGAAAGCGAGCCAAATTTGTAGCTATAGTCCTGCTTAGGTTGGTCTTGAAAAGTATTAGAATTGACTGCATCAAAGACGATTCCGTAGGATGCTGCTCTTTGTCTGATTCCTTCCACATCTTTTGGAATGTCCCAAGGAATGTGCAAAGAAATTGCTCCTGCTGATTGGGTCAGTCGATGAATCAAGCCAACATCGTCTATCTTTTCTTCTAAGTTGCTGGGTTCGCCGCCCATAGAAAAACGCCCAAATCGAGTACCACCAGCCCCCAATGCCCAACTTGGAATTGCCACTTGAAATTGCTGTAATCGCTCCACGATATCATCCGCATTCATTTCCAGACGATCCAATTGCAAATTGAGATAAGCAAATTGTTCTTGATGATGGTCTAAATTACGTTCGTTGTACTGCGCTATGGTTGAATTTTTTATCTTCATGTAAAGGATTGATGCTAAGAGCTTGTTTGGATTTTGATCTTTGTGTTGAAAACGAGCTCTAAAATAACTAAGTTTTATATTGGATTACGATGTCGGATTTATGATGTCGGATTTCGGTTGGGGTGTTCCGAAATCCGAAATCCAAAATCGGAAATCCGAAATCTGATATCGTACTTATCTCACAAAAGCATTTGGCATGCCACCGTCCACATTGATGATATTTCCTGTGCTTTTATCCAAAATGGCTACCAAAGCAAATACACCATTAGCAATATCTTCGGGTCGGATCATCTCGTTCATCAAATTTCGTTTGGCATAAAAAGCAGGCAGTTCTTCTACCGTAATGCCGTTTGCTTTTGCTCGTCCTTCTGCCCATTTGCCTTCCCATATTTTACTCCCTAAGATAACGCCGTCAGGATTCACTGTATTCACTCTAATTTTTTCTGCCCCCAATTCCGCAGCGAGTAATCGCGTCATATGTTGTTGTGCTGCTTTTGCCGTGCCATAGCCCACATTATTTGGACCCGCCACTAAGCCGTTCTTACTTGCAATATGAATGATATCGCCTCCTAGCCCTTGTTTCCTCAAAATTTTTACGCCTTCTTGTGCTAAAGAAAACTGTCCTTTGACCAAGACATTTTGCAATATATCCCAATCTTTCATGCTAGTATCCATCAAGGATTTGGAGATGGCCAAACCCGCGGAGTGAACGATAATATCTACGCCTCCAAATGCTAAGCAAGCAGTTTTATAAGCATCAGCAATAGAAGCAGGATTACTTACATCGCACAAAGCATAAGTGGAAACATCTTTTTGGTAAGTTGCATTGGCTTCCTTCAGACTTTCTTCATTGATGTCCGTTAAGACGACATTCGCACCTTCTGTGGCTAATTTGTCTGCAATAGCTTTACCGATACCTCCTCCAGCACCAGTAATGATGGCCACTTTTCGAGACAAGGGTTTTTCTTTCGGTTGGCGTTGCAATTTAGCTTCTTCTAACAACCAATATTCGATATCGAAAGCCTCTTGGCGCGACAATGCTGTATATTCAGAGATGGCTTCTGCGCCGCGCATGACGTTGATCGCGTTGATGTAAAATTCACTGGCGACCCTGGCGGTTTGCTTATTTTTGGCAAAAGTGAACATACCAATGCCTGGGAATAAGATGACCACTGGGTTGGGATCTCGAATGGCAGGGCTGTTGTCGTACTTGCAGCTTTCATAATAGTCCTTATATTCCTTCCGATACTGCTCGAAGGCAGGTTCAAGTTTTGCTTTAATAGCTGCTGTATCTTCTAAGTCACTATCTGGCGCAAGGGAGAGGACCAGCGGTTGAATTTTGGTACGCAAAAAGTGGTCTGGACAAGAAGTACCGAGCGGTGCTAGCTTGGAGCAATCACGACTATTGATAAACTGCAAAACGCGATCATCGTCCGTGAAATGTCCAATCATGCGTTGTTGAGCAGAACACAAACCTCTTAGGATAGGAGCGATCTTTGCTGCCTGCGCCAGCCGCTCTTTTGGGAGCAAACTTTTAATTACAGCACCTCCAAAAACAGGTCGATCTTTTCCTGCTTTACGTTCAATGTATTCGGCTGCCATTTCGATGACTTCCAGGCTGTTTATGTAGGAGGCGTGAGCAGTATCTCCCCAAGTGAATAGTCCATGTCCCCCCAAAACAATCCCTCGAATATCTGGATGGTCCTCCAAACACTTTTCCAATTGCAAACCCAAATCAAAGCCTGGTCGTTGCCACGGTATCCAGCCCATACGATCGCCCCAAATTTCCTTCGTAATGGCTTGGCTATCTTTGGCGGCTGCTACAGCAATTAGGGCATCAGGATGCAAATGATCGATGTGTTTGAAAGGCAATAGACCGTGCAATGCCGTATCAATGGAAGGTGCTCGACTAGCTAAATCGTACAAGCAATGATAGTACAGCGGGACGATTTCATCTTCAAATGCTAAGCCTCGATAAACATTCTTTAACGCACGCAATCTCTTGGTATAAAGCCCCGCAATACCTTGACGAGTGAGTGTCCCAATATCACCACCAGAACCTTTTACCCACATCACTTCTACGGCTTCACCTGTCAAAGGGTCTTTCTCTATGGTTTTACAACTGGTATTTCCTCCGCCATAGTTGGTAATTCTCAAATCTGCCCCTAATAAATTGGAGCGATAAAGAAAAAGTGCGACCTGATCATCTCCTAAAGCGGCTGCTTTTTCTTCTTCCCAAAGATAATCTACGAACCTAAATTTTTTCGTTGGTTTGACAATTACTGTCGGCATATCTTTCTATGTTTTATTGCGTGAAAATATATATTCGCACAAAAAGTGGTGTCCTGTACTATCCTTATATCCGACTGAGTAAGTTGGTGAATTGCGTAAATTTCAAAGGGGTACAAACTTTGTACCCCTTTGAGTGCGTAAATTGAGATTATTTTTTCTCTCTGTCCAAAGGTATAATTGAAATTTTTCGCAGAAAGATTTCAATTACGTATGTGGTTTCTACTGTAAATGTATTTTTTCAAAATCAATTTCAGCGAAACGTCAGTTTTTATCAAAAGATGAATTGGATGGTCATCCGAATTTGATGCTACAGCATCCAGTATGTCAATGTAGGCTTATGCAAAGTTTTTAGGCAAGCTTATCTGTCGCTCGGAAACAAAATTGCCCAGCCAGTGCTGGGCAACTAATTATTACACGAGTTTTTCAGCATAAAGTATGCTGTAAAGTACTTTACAATTTAAAATCTTTTGCAGATTATTTCATTTAGCAAGTTGAGCTTTGCTTTTGAAAAGGAATACTTTTGATAATAATCTATTGCTGTATTTTCTATCAACAGGTAATACATTTCCATTCCTCAAATACATGCAACTATCTTCAAAATTGAAGCAATGTACATGTTTCATGTTGACCAAATAGTCCGAATGGATTCTAGCAAAAGCACATTCATGCAATTGCATCTCTACACTATCAAGGGACGAGACATTGATTTTTAAAAGCTGCTTCGTAGTATGTAAGTATTGTGCTTGTTTTTCTGAATGAAAATAAAGGACATCTTTCAAGGCAACACGCTGATAAACCTCATTAGCATAGATATACCAAATGTCGATAGGATTTGAATTTGAGCTATTCTTGTATTGTTGTTTCATAAAAATTCACTGTTCAGCGCAATACAAAATAGTCTGGAGCAAATCAATTTACTCCAAGACTATTGATATAAGACTACGCTAAGTTTTACAGGTATTATAATAGACTTGAGCGGCTTTGATAATCACTGTTTTATGTGTTGAATTGTAGAATTGTAGAATTGCTAAATTATCACTAATCCTGCATTTACAATCGGACCATTCCACAAGAACCCCCAAGTAAAAACTCAATCCACCTTATATGATGTGTTAAGTTTCAGCCAGAAGCGGACGCAGTCCTAACGTAATACTTTTATTCTAGCCATTTCCTAACGGCTTTGCGCATACACTCGTTAGGAAACGAGTGAGATAGAACTTTCAAGATAGGAATCTTGAAAGATCGTTTCCATGGATTGAGTATTTACAACTCCAAAATTCAAATAACTGATAATCAATTTTTTAGTCGCCGTGGAAGTCTATTACAGTACCTGTGATTTCTTATTCGATTTTAATGAACTGCTTGCTGTTGCCATTCTGATCGGTGATGAAATAAGTACCAACCGCTAAGTCTGCCACGGAAAGTTCTATGGTATTCCAGCCTTTAGCTAGCACATTTTCTTTAAGCACCCTCACTTGGTTGCCGTCTATATCCATTAAATAGATTGCTGTGGACAAATCTTCTAGGAAGATGCGAACCGTCAACGTCTGATTCCGACCAACTGGATTTGGATATACTTCCATAGCTGCTGGCTCAGCATCCAATTGCGCAGACCGAATTTCAGAGTAGCTAAAGCTTTCATCAAAATCTATATTCTTCACTCGATAGTAATACAACACGCCTGAGATAGCCGTCTTATCTTCATAGCTATAATCGGTTCTCGTTAGTGTATTACCTTGTCCTTTTACCCTAGCGATCTGCTTGAAGCTTTTGCCATCTTCTGAACGCTCTAGTTCAAAATGACTGTTGTTGATTTCACTAGCAGTTGCCCAAGTCAGATCAATGTGTTCTTTTGCTGCTTTCGCATTAAAGTCCAACCATTCCACAGGAAGCACCAAATCCATAGGCAATTCTGCAATGTCGTGATCGTCTTCATCCCCTCCATTTCTGCCGTCTTCTCCAGTTTCATTATCCACCAAATCTGCACCGATCGTTTCGCCAGGCCCGTTACCATTCGTATTATCCGCTATGCTATCCACATCATCTAGTACAGGTGTAGCAGCATTATTATCAGTATCGTAAGAACTGATTTCTGTCGTATTGATGATCATTGTGCTTGGCACCGCAAAAGGTGAAATATCTGAAATGATCTCAAAGCTGACGACATCGCCAGGCTGTAACCAATTGTCTGGATTATCCCCAAAATCTATGATATAATCATCGCCATTTTTTACGATGGTCACGCCCACAGGAGGAGTAGCACCGTTTATCATCAAGCTATTTGCCACCAAATCATGGTTTTCCAATTCATTCGGAAGATAATTGGTAATGGTTAAATCCGAAATAGGGACATCTCCTTGATTAGTAGTAGTAGAAGTAAAGGTGACTGGATCATCTTCGTCGTAGAAACCTTGTGGAGGTGTCATGGAAGTGATCTCTAGAATGGTTGCCAAATCCAATTCAGGTGCAACACCAAAATCATAGCTCGCAATTGGATTTTCATCTGTCTCTGGATCTTGTGCAGCAGTATCTTGACTTCCTTGAATCGGAATAGCCACCACACCTGTAAAATCATCAGAGTCATCTTTATCCATTGTTCCTGCAGCAACATCTGTCAGCGTAGGCGTCAAGTTTTGACTGGTGAAAACCGTCTGATTTGGATCGACAGAAATAACATATCTTGGTGTATTAGTACCTGATGGATCAACGCTGCTTGGGTCTTCACCATTCGCGCCTGTACCAGCTCCCATATTGTAGTCCTCATCCAATAATAGATTTGGAAATTCATAGAAACCTGGATTACCATCCGCATCATCCATTGTAGTAGTAACTAAGGTAACTGTCGTTCCATCTGGATATTCAATATCTAGCGTTACTTGTACGCCATTCAAGCCGGTTTCACCATCGTCTTGCAAGCCGTTTCCATTGTTATCTACCCAAACATAGTTACCTACTGCCGCAGGCTCTTTGTAGTAGCCAAAGTCCACATTGATATTGTTAACGACATCATCCGTCATCGGGTCATCGTCTAAAGTCACAGCAAAAGCATCGGGCTTGGATTGGTCGCCGCCTACTGTTCCCATGGCATCATCGGCAGTTTCATTATCGCCACTTCCTGTTGTATTGCTGTTTTCGTCTACACTTGGAGAAGGTGAACTAAAGAATCCGTTCAGCAGACCTGCTTCATCGCTTACATCTACAATGTAATCGCCCATTGGTAGATTCTCGAATAGATAATTGCCATCGACATCGGTGGTTTCTTGCCCAATTAGCGGCTCTCCTGGATCGAGTTGTCCATTGCCATTCAAATCGCGGTACAAATCAACCGTTACGCCTGCAATAGGGGTTTCATCATCTGCTGTGCCAGCTATGCCGTCTCTTCCATCAGGCTCATAAATGCCATCATTATCCGTATCTTCCCAAATCGTTGATCCAATAGAACCTAATGTCCCTGCGTCATCGCCTGTGTAACCGAAGTCTTGATCTAAATTGCCTGGCATGGCGGTCGTTAAGCTTACGATTTCTCCATCGTTATTGTTATTGCCATCTGGCTCGAAAGTACTTTCCAATCCTTCTAGTACCCCACCAGGATCGAAGTTGCTATCTGCTACTTGTACTTGATAATCCTCTCCATCCACATCCACAGGCAATCCACCAAATAGGTAGAAACCATTTTCGTCTGTTGTCGTTGTTGCAATAGGCTCAAATAAGAAACCATCATCATTTGGTCTATCAGCTGCATTAGTAGATCCATTACCATCTATATCTACTCGCCCACTCACTACTGGTATGCCAAGAATAGATCCATTGTCTAATCCGCCTGTATTGCCATCTCCATTAATGTCTGGTCTTCCATTAATAATGTCTATCCCGTCTATTACTCCATCATCTTCACCATTGACTATTCCATCTCCGTTAACATCTACACGACCATCTATTACCTCGATGGCACGGTTAAGCTCCAGCACTACGCCTTCTATCCCCACATCGCCCTCTGCATTTGCTTGATCTTGTCCTGTATTTCCCATATCTGGCATATCGTCATCACCATCCGTATCGAACCACACATAATTTCCGATAAAGCCATCATTGCTATCATCGCCATCATTGGGTGTTTGATCGTCGCTGGTGTAGCCAAAGTCTTGATCGCGATCATCTGGATTGGTAGTATCCAATGTAACCGCACTCATGCCACCTACTGCACTGGCATCATCTCCTACACCAGTAGCATCGGGCTGAGCAGCCGTACCACTGTCTTCATCAAAAGTGTTTTGTAAGCCATCTAAGACATTGTCAGTATCATTAACCCAAACGATATAGTCCGAGTCGGTATCATCGCCATCACCATCGTTATTCAATGGTAAACCTTCAAACAGATAGTTGCCATTTTCATCGGTCACATCACTTGCAATGATGGGTTCATCATCGGCGGTGCCTGCTATGCCATCTGCACCCAGTGGATTCCATACGCCATCGCCATTGGTGTCTTGTATCAAAGCAACACTTACACCTGCGATCGGTGTTTCATCATTATCATCTTCTATTCCTAAGCCATTATCGCCATCGCTATCAGGATCGCTATCGGCTGGTCCATTGCCATCCGCATCGGCGTCTAACCAAATTGTATTCCCAATAGAGCCTAGTGGTGTACCTGCTTGTGGTTGGAAACCATAATCAGAATTTAGATAGACATCGCCTGGTCCGAGTACGATTGGGCTAGTCTGTTGATTGTCAGGAGCAGTAGCTAACTCTCCGAATTCATCAGGATCACCTGTTTGAATATATTCAGCGGTGGTCATCGTTGGGTCAGTATCATCTATAATATCATAATTGGCACCTGCATCGCTTGTCACTGCGGTAGTATAAGCTCCTGGAGGTAAATTGTCGAATATATAATATCCATTAGCATCTGTGGTGGTGGTCGCGACGACATCATCGTAAATCCCATCGTCATCTGCATCCTCGAATAGCGTAATTTCTACGCCACTTACACCTACTTCGTTCGGGTCTTGAATGCCATCGCCATCGCTATCTATCCAAACACGATCTCCCAAAGCAGCCGTATTATCACTGCCATTTGGTGGATCATTGACATCTATGGCTGGATTGAAGTTGTAGCCAAAGTCTGCGGTTAGGTTTTCTTCTCCTTCTCCCAAATCTACTAGATAGCCATTGCCAGAGTGATCCTGATTGCCTAGATCACTACCTGGATTAGTAGAAGGCGGTGTTTGTGTCAGACCATCTGGTAGCGTGCTTTCGTCCACATCTACAAAGTAAGTGCCTTGTGGCAAATCAGGGAATAGATATTCCCCATTGCTATCCGTAAAGGTAGAATCTATTGGATTGCCGTTTGCATCTTTTAAAATGACTAAGACATTCGCAATGCCGCGCTCGCCTTCGTCTTGGAAGCCGTCGCTGTCTTCGTCTATGTAAATATAGTTACCGATTGCACCCAATGGAATATCTGGTGCAAAACCTGCATCCAAGGTTGGGTTGTTCTGACCTGGTCCGCCTGTAGTGAAAGCAATAACCGCATTTTGTCCTACTTCCGCAGCATCAGAATCGGATAAATCGGTTAGATTATTGTTATCTGCTACGCC
>JBCCRX010000041.1:0-25706 GCA_039201015.1 Bacteroidota bacterium
GAAAAGGGAAGAACGCTCACTGCGAAGCGCACCGTCGAAGCTGTATTTTTGTTTGTAATTGGCTTGCACGAAAGCAGAAGCACTACTCGTAACGGCATCTTGTTCCGCAGAAGAAATGAGGATATTACTTTGTGGATTGTCTAAAGAACGCACATTAGCGACCACCAAATTTTCGCCTTGTTGACGCTCCAGTTCGTTATTGCGTTCTTCGTATTGGATACGCAAGCCCCCCAAGAGATTAAGCCCTAAGATTTTCTTCTGATAGGTAGCGTCTGCTTGTGAAATGAAGTCTTGCTGGATGCTTCTCGTCCGAGCAATTGCACCACCATTGCTACCGTCCGTTCCAAAGGTAGTTAGCGCACTGAAGCCTAGCGGCACAACGGAACTCAAAAAGCCTTTTTCGATAAATTGGGTGCGCTCTCGACTGCGGCGATTGAATAGGGCAGCATAGCTCAATTGCCAAGCTTTGGACAATTGATATTTTGCCGTCCAATTGCCGAGTAATCGGTTGCTATTTTGTGTCAGACTGCTATTTGCACGACGATATAGCGGATTGATGATGCCGTAGCCCGTGTTGTCAATGTCCCAATCATAAAGTGAGCCATCCTCTTCGTTGGGTACATTCAGGTCAAAAATAGGAGTGAGCAACAAAGTATTGGCGAATAGGCCGTTTTCGCCATTTTGTAGCTCATTGGTATTGGAAAAAGTGTAGGTAGCGGCAGCGCAAAACTCCCATTTTTTGCTCAATTGATGATCCAAATTAAAGCGAAGCGAACCTCGATTGTAGCCTTCCGAAAATTGGGATACGCCCATATCGTCCATGAAATGCGCAGAGGCTAGAAAATTGGTGTTGAAAGAACGATTTTCTACGGCTAAATAATGTGACTGAAATGCGCCATTCTCGAAAAAATAATCTTCTTGATAATCTTGCAAGGAAGGCAGATTTTGGGTAAAAGTATTGCTCGCTACTGTGCTGCCCAAAACGGGTTGCGCACCAGTGCTGTTGAGGACTTCACGATGCGTTTTTGTATTGAGGTCATAGCGATTGGGGGCTTGTGAAAAACCGTACTCACTTTTGAGTGTCACGCGGCTATTGCCCTGTGTCAAGTCGCGTCCTCTACGGGTCGTGATTTCAATGACGCCATTGCCGCCAGCAGAGCCGTAAATGGCACTGCTCGCCGATCCTTTTTTGACTCGAATTTCGTCGATGTCTTCGGGCGTAATGTCCGTCAAATCCGTATCGCTCAGCCAAACGCCATCCAGAACGATGAGGGGTTGCGCACTGCTCGCAATGCTGTTGTTCGCTCGCAATTGATACCAAACGGATCGCGTATCCTGATCGTAGGTTTGTAAACCTGCAATTTTTCCACTGAGTCCTGCGCCGACATAAGGCTGCAAGATTTGATGTCCACCCAAATAGCCGATGGCACTAGTGGCAGTCTCCCGATTTTGCGATCCATCTTCATCTAGGATACTCAAAAAAGGTAGCACGACGTCTAGTTGTCCCGATTTTTCCACTGCCTTTTCCACACTTGCAAAGCCATCTAAAGAAAAGAGTAGCATGGGTTTTTCCAGTTCCTCTTCCAATATATTTCTAGTAGAAGTAATATCGTAAGAGCCTTTAGCGGCCAGCAGTATTTCGTAGCTCCCGTCTTTGTCCGTCGTGATATAAAAATCCGTATTTTTGACTTGAACCACCACGGATTCGAGCGGCGTATTTTTATCGGAGGAAGTCACCATGCCTTTAATGTGAATTTGCGCCTGTGTACAGTACGCAAAGGCAAGTATTGGAAAGATTAGGTATAGTTTTTTCATAGTTTGTTGTTGAAGGATAAGGGGAAGCAGATAAGAAGTACAAGTATCAAGCGCAGTTCAATCCTATTCCGAACATGCTCTAAAAAGTAATCGTGCGTATCGCTTGAGTAGACTTAGGTAAGCTTAGGTGATAATGATTATTAAGCGTATACGAAATTCTAAGCAATCCTCAAAATAAGCCTTAGTAAATCACCTGAGATCGCGCAACAGGTATGCCTAGAGGTTTTTTATGGACGGAAACACAAATTTCAACTTATTTTTCTCCAAAAAATAAGTTGAAATTTGTGTTTCCGTCCGAAGAGACTTACCGAGCATACTTGTTGCGCGATTTTCTTGCATTGACTCAGGCTATTTTCAAGTAAAATGTTAACAAAACTGAGACTTCGTACAGCCCTAAATAATTATCAAGAATGGCTGTTGTAGTAACTTTTTTGCTACTGTTAGTATTGTGTGAGAAGGCTGTATTTTAAGGAATTTTTAGGGACTAGAACTTTACGTACTTTTTGAGTAAAATTGATTTTTTAACGACTACTTATGTAGGCTGTTTATTCTACGTATACTGCAAACGGGGTAAAAAAGTGCTTCATTTTTGAAAAAAGATAGGTTTTGTTCACATCATTTGCCTCTAAATTTTAGTGTAAGTTTTCGCTGAGGAGGTGTCGATCTCCTCCTCAGCGAATCAAGGTTAAAAAACCTTGATCAGATTTGGCAGGCTCGATGCCGACAAATTTGAAACTACGCCTAATAGCTTGTATTTAGAAATGTCAAGGGAGCAAAGTGCACTTTTTTATCCCAAACGGAGTATAAATTGATGTTCAATCAATTGGTTTGATTCGTCTTCATTCATATATTCATTGCGAGAACATATTCAAAAGAAAACCCTTGATTGTATAGTTAGACCTAGCATTTCTGCATAAATAATCGTAATTTTGCGCCCTTATGAAAAAAAGAAAGTCATTTCTACTATTTTTTGTATTAATTATTTGTTCTGTCGCTTGCAGGACGGAGTTCGAGAAAGTTCGCACCAGCGGCGATCCAAAGCTATTGCTAGAAAAAGCAAATGAATACTTTGAAGAAGGAGACTATCAAAAAGCGCAGTCTCTCTATGAATTAATTATTCCAGTTTATCGAGGAAAAAAGGAACTGGAAGGTATTTATTACAATTACGCTTACACTTATTATAATTTAGAAAGTTACATCCTAGCTGCTTATTATTTCGATAATTTTAGCCAGACTTTTGGCGCAAGTCCTAAAAGAGAAGAAATGGATTTTATGGCAGCTTATGCCAACTATAAGTTGTCGCCAAGTTTTCGCTTAGACCAAAAATATACGACCGAAGCCATCAACAAACTCCAAAATTTTATCAACACTTATACGGCAAGCGACAAAGTAGAGCAAGCCAACAATTTGATTGCTGAGTTGCGCGAAAAACTAGAAGAAAAAGCTTTTGACTCTGGTAAGTTGTATTATGATATTCGCCAATATGCTTCTGCCATACAGAGCTTTGAAAACCTATTGAGAGATTTTCCAGAAACCGATCAAATTGAAAAAGTACGTTATTTTCTGGTGTTGGCCTCTTATGACTTTGCGGAGAACAGCGTAATTGGAAAGCAAATAGAACGCTACCGATCAGCAGTGGAAAGAAGTGAAACTTTTATCAGAAAACATCCTGACAGCCAATACGTTAATGAAGTGAGAACCATTAACAAAAAATCGGAAATCAAATTAGAAAATATCGAAACAGATGACAGATATCAAATCAAGAGTGCAACCTATTGATCCAAATATTTCCGCTAGAAACATCGGGGAGTTAGCAGGAAAAACGGAAAATATCTACGAAACGCTTTGCGTGGTCGCCAAACGTGCCAGACAGCTTTCCGTGGATTTGAAACATGAATTGCACCAAAAACTGGAAGATTTTGCCGTCTCTTCTGACACAATTGAAGAAATCAGTGAGAACAAAGAGCAAATAGAAATCTCTAAATTCTACGAGCGTTTGCCCAGCCCAACGGTGATCGCGACTCACGAAATGCTCCACGACGAAATCTATCACCGATATAAAGATAAAAAGCGGTACTGATTGGAGTAAATGGCGATGACTTGTTCTTCATGAAAGCAGCTATTTGCCTGTATGAATATTAAAGAACGCTTCCAACAATTACAAGCGGATCGCAAAGATAGCCTTCGGCTTTTGCAGAAGGCTTCTATGCGTGGCATCCGTGATAGTATTGTAGAGAAATATTCGGAGCAGGCACATTTCATTTATGAACTCTTGCAGAATGCAGATGATGTAGGAGCGACAAGCGTACATTTTCGCTTGCAAGCAGAAGGTTTGTATTTTATACACAATGGCACCCAACACTTCACGATTTCCGAGCCGAACGCAACACCCGTAGGCGATGTGAATGCCATTAGCTCCATTGGTTTTTCTAGCAAACGAAAAGATCAATTTAAGATTGGGAAATTTGGTGTCGGCTTCAAATCTGTTTTTCAATACACTTCCACGCCGCACGTTTACGATCCGAATATGGCCTTTCGCATTCGAGATTTTATTGTTCCTGAAGTGCTGGAAGAACAAAATCACCCGCTGAAAAATGCAGAGGAAACCCTTTTCTTTTTTCCCTTCGATCATCCTAATAAGACGCCACAGCAAAGCGAGCAAGAAATACGAAATCGCTTGTGCAAGCTACAATTTCCGCTACTTTTTTTGAATCATATCAAGAAAGTGGAGTGGGATTCAGGAGAAGCGGCGGGCAGCTACGTACTAGCAGTAGAAAATCAAAGCTTGATACAAAATATTGATTATCAGCAGTTAATCAGTATTCGACAAAATGCTAATCAAATAAAGGAGCAGCATCTTATCAAAATCAGTAAGCCAGAAAAAGAGCAAAACCTGCCGATCAGTTTGGTCTTTTTGCTGGATGAAAATCAGCAGTTCCAAAAACAACAGACCTTTGCTGCTTTCTGTTTTTTCCGCACTCGCATCCCAACACCTTTTCATTTTCTACTCCACGCACCTTTTCTGCTCACAGACAGTCGAGAGGGCATCCAATTGGAACACGATTGGAATATTTCTTTAGTGAATCAATTGGCGGATTTGGCTTGCGAGAGCTTTGAAGTCCTAAAAGCAAACAATCAACTCAACAGCAGTTTTTTTGAAGCTCTAACCCTAGAAGCTAAATCTTTCAAGGGCGAAGAAGGCGCATTTTTTCGTCCTTTTTTGCAAAAAATCTTACTCTTTTTCCAACAAACAAATCTCGCAATCTTTCCCACTAGCACGGGCTGGGCTCCACTTCAAAATGCCTTTCTAGCAGTAAGTCCAAGCCTGAAAACTTTCTTTCCAAGTACTGCTTTGAAAACACTTACACGCGATGCAGCGGCAGCATGGGTCTTTCCCGATCTAAAATTGCAATCCAATTTTGGTACTTTTTTCAAGCAATTTTTGAGCGAACAATCAAAACTATCTGGCGATGAAAAGCAGGTGCTCACTTGGGAAGATATTATTGAATTGCTGCACGAAGACTTCATCGAAACACAAAGTGATGAATGGCTGACTGGCATTTATGAAGAGTGGTATCAGCAGCATCGCTCTTTGTGGACAAAACTGAAATATTTAACTATTATCCGCACCGAAGATGAAGCAATACTTGCTCCTTTTGATGCCGAAAATCATCGAGCTAAGGTCTATTTACCCAGCCAATTTTCGAGTAATTATCCCACCGTTAAAAGTAGCCTGATTGAATCGGAACGGGCGCGTAAGTTGCTGGAAAGTTTGGGTTTGACAACTCCCGACCTCCGAGAAGAATTATTACACCAAGTTCTGCCTGCTTACGAAAATCAAAGGCTCGAACCCACGCCCGAAGCACTGGAAAAAATCATGACCTATTTTTTTCAATGCACCGCCGAAGAAGCGGAATTTTTTACGGAAAGACTAAAAGATTTGCCCCTTTTGATGGGTGTAGCGGCTGAAAGCGGTCTTGTCCAGCGTACGAAGCCGAAAGCAATATATTGGCAAAATGACTTTTTGGTGCAATGGTTTGGCGACAAAAAAGAAGTGATTTGGTTGGATTTAGAAACCCTTTACCCTAATATACTCGCCCAATTCAGTGAGGCTCGATTATTGCGCTTTTTTGATGCCATTGGTGTAGCCAAGACACCAAGAATTTTAGAAACAGAAGAGGGGCTGAGTGAAGAAGAAAAACGCCAATTGATTAAAATTCAAACCCCACAGGCAAGTTATGCGATGTGGGAAGAAGTCGAAGATTTTGAACTAGAAGGCTTAGCCGACTTGCTGGAAAATATAGATGCTTCTACTGCTTTTTTTCTGAAAGATTATTTGGAAGAATTATTAGAAACTGATGTGCCACGACAAGGCATTTATCGCTACGAGTGGCAACAGACACACGAGCAAAAAATGGATGCCCATTGGGTAAGATTACTACAAACATCCGATTGGCTTCCGCTTGAAAATGAACAACTTAGCAATGCAAAATCTATTCTTCCCAACAAGCTCCACAAGGACTTTGAGCTTTCTTTTGCATTAAAAAATTTACTATTCAAACAAGCTGAAGAAGCGCGACTTTCTAGTCTCACGCAGGAGGAAAAACGAGCCATGAGTTTGGGGCAAAGTTTATTGCAAACGGGTTTGACTTTGGAGGAAATTCAGCGATTTCAGGCTTGGAAAAAGCGCAAAGCAGAACGCCAAGCGCAAAAAAAAGAAGGCCGCCCTAAAATCATTCCCAAAACAGAAGAAAAAGATGCAGATGAGTTCAATCCTGCTTTTTTATCTTCAGAAGAATTGATCGCTAAACAAGAAGAAATTCGCAAGAAACTGGAAGGCGAACTGCAAGAGCAAATTGCAGATTTGATGGAATTGGAGCAGTTGAAAGCCATTATTCAGGAAGCGACGCCTTACACTTTTGTTTGGTTCAAAGCACTGTTGGATTTGGAATTGCTGTTGTCTTTAGAACGAGCGGAAAAAGACAAGAGTTTGAATATATGGTTCGAGAAAGTTGAGCGAGAAAAAGGGACTTCTAAAACGCTTTGGTTGCGGCGGCCCAAAAACTATTTGCCGCAGCGCATCGAAAGCATGGGCGATATGACGCTCAAAGTGCAACTGGAAGAGGAAAAACGGACGCTTGACATCGAAGTGGTGAGCATTCGTGATTTTGCACTACGCGCCAAATTAAAATCGCCTGAACAAATCGAAGGCATTGATTTTAAGAAAGTGAGAGGTGCGACTTTAGCTATTCAAAACACCGTTTTCACCTTAGAAGCCTTGATTAAAGCCTTCAAAGAGCTGCCTTTTCAAGAAGAAGACAGTTTGCAAGAACTACTACCCGAACGCATCAAATTCATCTTTGGCCCTCCAGGCACAGGCAAAACCACTTATATCGCTTCGCAGGAAGTATTACCGCTGATGGAGGGCGAAGAGCAACTGAAAATACTGATCTTGACACCCACCAATAAATCTGCGGATGTCCTCAGCAAAAAAATACTGCGCCTTTTTCCCGATCCACCGACTTGGCTTTTTCGCTTCGGTAATTCGGGCGATAATGAAGTGGAAAATGCAGGTTTACTGCGCGACAGCAGTTTCGATTTAATGGCTTTGGAACGTTATTGTGTCATCACGACGGCTACTCGTTTTCCTTACGATGGCTTCAATCATGGCTGGGAAGAAGCGCAGTTGAAAAACATTGATTGGGATGTAATCATCGTGGATGAAGCTTCGATGATTGGTCTAGGAATGATTAGCTATATCCTCCACCAAAAGCCCAATACAGATTTCGTCATTGCGGGCGATCCTTTTCAAATTGAACCCATTGTTCATGCCGAAGAATGGAAAGGACAGAACATTTACACGCTAGTCAATCTGCAAAGTTTTGATCCAGCAGAACAGCAAAAACAGCTCGTGCCACACGTCTATCCAGTAGAAAATTTACTCACGCAATATCGAAGTATCACTACATTGGGTTACATTTTTAGTCATTTAGCTTATGACGGGCGTTTGCGACACCATCGTCCCGCGCAGTCACAGCGTCCTTTGGATATTGATAATTTGCCACTGAAACACGTCAACATTATTCGCTTTCCCGTTCATCCACTAGAAACGCTCTATCGCCCACAAAATCTAAAAACCAGTCGCTACCACATCTATTCTGCCCTGCTGACCACGGAATTAGCAAAATACATCGCTGCCCAAATACAGCAAAAAGAACAAGACAACTGGATCATTGGTATCATTTGTCCTTACAAGGCACAAGCCATGCTGGTGGAAAAGCTACTGAATGCACAAAACGTCTATTTCCCAAAAGCAAAAATTTTCTGCGGCACCATACATAGTTTTCAAGGCGATGAATGCGACATCATCATCAATTTGTACAATCCGCCGATGCCGATTAGTAAGAGTCCAAATATGTTTTTGAATCGCCAAAACATCCTCAATGTAGCCGTCAGTAGAGCTAAGGATTATCTGATTTTATTGCTGCCCGACGAGCATACTGAAAGAAGAGAAAATCTCTACCAAATCAAGCGACTGGAAGGTATTATCCAGTACTATCTAGCAGGAGTGCGCAGCGAATGGAAAGGCAGTGATATTGAAGAGATTCTATTTGGTCAGTACGATTACATTGAGCAAAATACCTTTGCTACTACGCACCAAAGCATCAACGTCTATACCGAGCCAGAGAAGCGTTTTGAGGTGCGCTGTGAAGAACAGGCGATTGATGTGCAGGTGGGGAAAGTGTAATGTATTACTTTAGATTTATCTTGTAATAATCAATCATTGTTTGAAAAACGCCCAACAGTATTTCTATTTGCCCTACCTAATATTTAGGTTCTAGATGATTTTATTTGGTCAGCATTATTTATGGAATCTTACGTCTATCTTCAAATCATTCGGGCGTCGAGCCCAAATGATTTGAGCAAGGTTTTTTAAAGGGAGAAGCGGCGAATTTCGCCGCTTCTCCCCTTTAAAAAACCTTGGTTCGTTTGGAGGGATTCGACCTCCCTCCAAACGAAAGCGAACGAGATTTTAATAATTAGTGATGCTTGTCTAGTGATATTCGACCAAATGAAATCATTTAGCTCCAATATTTATCTCTGTCAATGGTCAGTAGATTATCTTCTAGCATCAAAAATACTCAATCATCGGCAGTCGTTACGCATCCATAAATTCGCTCCACTTTACTGCCATAAGCGTCATTGTATATTCTTTATCCTTTTCTAGTAACACGAAAATAGAAGCTCTTTTAATGGGAAAATCATTGATACTTAATGAAATAGTCAACTTATTTCCCGTTTGGATATTGCTGGGCAGTATATTGGCTTTGGTACATCCACCCATTTTTCTATGGTTTAAGCCATACGTTGCGACGGGCTTGATGATTATCATGCTTGGAATGGGGCTAACTTTGCGGCTAGACGATTTTCGTAGGGTACTGAAAAATCCTAAATATGTGGGTTTGGCGGCATTGCTTCAATTTAGTGTCATGCCATTGCTCGGATGGGGCATTGGTAAGCTATTTGGGTTAGAGCAGGCACTAGCGGTGGGACTGATTATCGTTGCCTGTTGCCCAGGCGGAACTGCTTCCAATGTAATCTGCTATTTGGCGCGCGTGAATGTGGCTTTGAGTGTAAGTATGACTGCCGTTTCTACCCTAGCTGCGGTGATGATGACTCCAATTCTGAGTACTTTCTTGATCGGCGATACCATTAAGGTGTCTGCTTGGAGCTTGTTTTATGGCACTGCGAAAGTAGTACTGATTCCCGTGATCCTTGGCATTCTTATCAGTCAGTATTTTCCTCGGATTGCAAAGAAAATCACTCCTTTTTCTCCACTCGTCGCCTTGATTTTTATCTTACTTATCATTGGTGCGATTATGGGCGAAGATAGAGCCTTGCTACTGGCATCTGGGCTTAAGCTTCTAGGAGCGGTCATTACTTTGCATGTACTTGGATTTGTGTTGGGCTATCTGCTCTCTAAACTGCTGGTCAAAGACGAGCAAGTTAGTAGAACAGTTGGCATAGAGGTGAGTATGCAAAATGCTGGATTGGGCGCCGTCTTGGCCAAAGATCATTTTCCTACTTTGATTGGGGCAGCCGCTCCGTGCGCTTTGGCAGGCAGCGTTCACAATATTGTTGGTAGCGTTTTGGTTTGGGTATTTCGGAAGTACCCTACGAAAGATGGAGATTCATGGAAAACTTAATTCAATAAACATGATTCCAAATATGCCTGTCGAATATGCTTTTGCAGTAACTTCTGATGCCCTTCTTTCGTCTGCAAAGCATTCAGACAAGCGCGTTCTGCTGGATGAAGCGTCAAAACATCGAGATCAGCCGTTTTTCTGTCTATTTCTATAAAGTCCGCATAAACTTCCAGCTCTTTTTCATTCATCAAAAAGGATATTACCTGTGTGAAATATTGCCGTAAATCAGACAACTGCTGAAAGGCAGCTACACTAATATCGCCCCAAAAATAAAGATTCGAGGAATGCAAAAAAGGAAGTCTGAGTAAGTCTTCAAATATCTCTTTTGAAAGCAAGAGTGCGATGCTCTTAGGATGATTGGGAAAGCGCGAAAAATTGATTTCATCGGCGATGAGAAAAGTATTCTTAGGCTTTATATTTTGGGCATTCCAATGCGAAATGGGTAGGGCAAAATCATGCGGTAAATCAGGAGAAAGCGATTCATCCAAAAACCGAATACGCAGCAAAGGTTCTATTACTTTCAATCCAAAACGACGTTCAAATTGCTTTTCTTTTTCATGGATGGCTTTTTTGGGCAGGGCGACTTCTAACAATTCTGCCAAAAGCTTTTGATGATTTTCTACAAATGTACTCGGTACTTCAATAGGCAGTTCGCGAGCATATCGATTTGGCTTGGGATTTTCTTGGAAATAAATCAAGACTCTCAAAACCTCTTCCCAAATGTCTAAATGTTTGATGACCAATAAAGGCTGTTTGCCAAGGTAAGACAGCAAATGTGGAACTTGCTTGCGTGTTTGTTGAACGAGCGTACGAAACTTTAAAAACTCCGCTTCTTTTTCAATGAATTTCAGGTAGTCTTCTACGTGTTCAAAGTAGATGTCATCGGGCATAGAAATTTCGCCCGCATGTCGCGTATTTACGGTTTTTAGTTGCACGCTATAACCGAAGCCTTTTTGTACTTTGGCATTTTCTAGTAAGCGACGCAAGGCAGGGTAGAGTTGTTCCAATGGCGCATTGGCTTTTCCTTTATTGCCTTTGATGTACAGGGGAAAGAAGTGGGTTTTATTCAGAACCGCAGCCAAAAAAGTGGGGTATTGGCGCAAAGCCTTTTTTCGTATGTCAGCGGGCGAAATCATGCTTGGAATACCGCTTTTTGTTCTTGATAAATCTCCATTGGTAAATCAAAAACTTCCGAATTTTTCTTGGCTTTGTTTTGCACAAAATGAACAGAATGAATGTAAGGTTCTGCCAAATTGATTTTATCCAATGGCGTGACGACCATCAGTTGTAAATTCAGTTGTTTGAACAGTTCCATTGCATAAACCGCATTTTCGGGATCAACTTTGCTGAAGGCTTCGTCCACCACCGCAAAACGGAAAGAACGCTTTTTGCCATCTCGAATACCAAATTGATAAGCAATGGCAGAGGCTAAAATAGTATAAGCCAATTTTGCTTTTTCGCCCCCCGAAAGACTTTGACTATCTACGTAGTATTGCTTTTGCGAATCGTCCGCTCTATAGCGTTCAATAGCAGCAAATTCTAGCCAATTGCGCACATCGGTCACTTTTTTTCGCCAAGATTCACTGTCGGATAATTCTTCAATGATTTTGCGAATTTTCTGAAAACTCGCCTCCAATTCTTCTTCGTCGCCTTGTATCAATTTCGCAGGATCGGGCATCGCATCCCGCAACAATTCTTTGAAATCTCGAATGGCGGTATCTCTGGACTTATTGAGGTCCAATTGAATGTAAGTCAGTGGATTGCTACTAAAATTAATGTCTTGCAAGGAAGCATTGATTTCTTCGATACTCTCTATGATTTGAACTTCTTTGTTTTCGAGCGCAGTTTTGAAATTGGCGATGTCGAAAATCAGGCGTTCGTTGAGCCAATCTTTGAAGCGTTTTTGGTATTTCGGTAAATCTTCTTGCTTGATTTTGTCGTGTATGTCTTCAAATTCGGGTAGGTAACGAATATCTGCACCCAAATTAATGGTATCAGAAGCCCAATTGGGATGCACTTCTAAAATTTCTGCGCTTGGATTGATGAAACGCTGCATACCCAGAGTCAGGCGTTTTTCCGTTTTGGCAAGTTGGTGATTGGCCCTCGCTAATTCATCCCGAATTTGACGGCTCACTCGATTTTCTGCTTTTTGAATGGTGGAAACGTAGATGTTTTCATCCGATAGATAAGCGGCTAGCTTTTTTCGTTTTTGCTCCAAAGTAGCTAGATCGAATTGAGTAAGCAAAGTCTTCGATTCTTCCAATTGCTGTTGATAATTTTCTAAACGATTTTGCAGCGTTCCTCTTTGCTCTACTAGGCGATCTCGGTTTTCCTCAATTTTAGAGATTTGCTTTTTGGTTTCTAAAAGCTGTCGCTCCAATTCTTGCAATTGATTGGACGTATTGAGCAGGCTGTCTTTCTCTTTTTTTAGGTTTTTGATCGTTTTTTCACTGCTTTTCCAATCAATTTCTGGAAACTCTTGGTGCGTAGTCAACAAATTGAACCAATCGCGCTTTTCTACCAAATCCGCTCTTCTGTTTTTATTAACTTGAATGCGCTGCTGGAAGCCCTCCATCTCTTTTTCTGTGGCGCGCATTTGCCGCTGTGCTGCTAGAATAGTGGCGCGATTGTCCCAACCTAATATCTGATAATCAGTGGATTGGGCAGCAGTAGAATCATCGCGTTCCAAATGATTGGCTCGTCGAATAAGCGATTTATCATTCAAACTAAGCGGCTGCTTGATAATTGTTCCGTAGCCCGTCGAGCAAGCATAATCGTATTCACTTTTCAACACTTTTTCTAACCAATCGCTCAATAAATGAGTATCCCGCAATTGGATTTTCTGCAACAAACTATTCTTACTCCGCTTTTTAGAAAAGTCCCCTTCAATTTCTTCCACTTTTCGGAAGGTGATTTTTCCATTTAATTGATTTTGGAAGGCAAATCGAACGACTTCTTCAAAATATTTCTCCCTTACAATGAGCGTCAATGCCAACGGACGAAGGGCGTGTTCGATAGATATTTCCCAATCTTTTTCCGCTGCTTTCACCTGAATCAATTCCGCTGCAAAGGGCAGGTCATTTTCTGTGATTCCTAGTTTCTCCAAAATGGCCTCTCGAATACGAATTTGCTCAATCGGCAGTCGGTTGCTACGCTTTTGTAGCGAAATTAAGCGATTTTGCTGCTTCTGGAAAATTGCTTTTTGCTCGTTGAATTCAATTTGTAGCTCCAATTCTTTTTCCCTCAATGTTGCTACTTCTTCTCCCAGACGCGTGATTTCTTTTCTGCTGTTCTCTAGGTTTTTGTAGAAAGTGCGTTCATTGGGCGTGTCTTTTAGCTCCAATTTGTTCGCTAAGCTAGCGTAGGTTTTTGCTTTCTGTTCTCGCTGATTTCTTTCGCGTTCCAATTGGCTGATCTGTCGATCAATATTCTTAATCCGCTCGTAGCCTTGATTGCTATTCAGCGCAATGCGCAGTTCGGTGTGCTGTGTTCCTAGCTGGTCTAGTTCGTATTTGATTTCATTGATTTGCGCGCCTTTTTTATCCAAATCCGTCGCTAAGGAGACGTTCATTTCTTCTAGCAGAGCGATGCGTTTTTCTGCAAAAAATGGGACAACATTTTCGCTGACTTGCTCCAGTTGATTTACTTCTTTTTCTTGTGCCTGAAAAGACTGTCCATCCGCCACTATGGGTTCGAGTAGTTCCAATTGGATGCGTGCTTTTTCTATAGAGCGATGCGATTGCAAAAGGTTTTCGTAGTGCGCGCGCAATTCCACAAAATCGCCCTCAGCATCGTATTCTTCAAGCATGTTGGTACGGATAAATTCATTCAGATTGCCCAAGACTTTGATACCCACCGTTTGTGCAAAAAGGGTGAGTGCCTTATCCGATTTTAGTCCAAATGCTCCAGTAAATGCTTGGCTGTATTTGGTGAAGCTATCGTGTTCCTCTGTCTTGAACTTCTTTTTCAAAGTACGCTTCCAAACGCCGCCACTGTCCAAAGGCGTGAAGTGTTCTTCGATATTGAGGGCAAGGGAGGAAGTCAAATATACCCTTCTCAAATCATTATTAGAGAACCAACGTACTTGCGCCAAAGTGAAATATTGCCGCGTGATGTTGTTGTAGAAAACCGCTAGAAGAATAGAAAAATCGTCTTTGGTTCGCAGGTGTTTGGTTTTCACAGCTAGTCCACTTTCGCTTTGCACCGTCACATAAGCTCCCAGCGTATAGGTCTTTTCATCTCGCTCTCGTCTGCTCGTCGAACCCGAAGATTGGTTGTAATGTCTTTTGTTGGGCGGCACCAATAAAGAAATGATTGCATCGACCAGCGTGGTTTTTCCAGAGCCGTTTGCACCCGTCAGCAAAGAGTTTTTTCCTCTGGGGTGCAGCCGCCAAATGTCTCTGTCAAATGTACCCCAATTGTAAATTTCTATTTGATGCAATCGGTAGCCATCTTTATTGAAATTGGACATATCTTATTATTTATTGAATCAAGCTTACTTCACCTTCAAACTTTCTAAAATTTCCTCTAGCTTGGCATTATTGATCTTTGCTTTGATAATTCGCATCACTTCGTAAGTTTTCGTGTCATCATCGCTCGCCCGGACTTGTACTTCTTTGAGAAAACCCAGATTTTCGACACTATTGATGTAAGTGTCAAACTTTTCTAGCAATTTTACGCGATCTGCTCGATCTTCAAAGAAAACTTCTATGCGCTCTTTGAGGTCGTGATTGGTCAAAAATAGTTTGCGGTTGTCGGTATTTTGAACATCAAACTCTTCTATAGCTTCCCTCAGAATGACGAGCAAGAGCGTGACTTCATAAGAAAGTGGAATTCGGCGCATCAAGCGGGGTACTTTTTCTCCTTCGTATTCTTCGGGCTGACTGATGTAAGCAAAACCGTCTTGTTCATTCAAATGCAATTCCACACCAATGACGCCGAAGTAGTCGCGTACTTGACTTTGATAGCTCAATAATTCTTGCCAAGCCTTGCGATCATCTTCGTAAATGATGCCTTGTAGCAGTTTCACAATCAAGGGCGAGTAAGCTTGCAGGGTGTTGCTCAATTCCATATTTAGCTTATTTTATTACTAATCCTTCAGAAACATCACCTTCGGTAGCACAATTGTCTTGCGTTGTCCAGCTTCTTCGACTTTCCAAACGATTTCTTCTCTATCTGTTGCTTCAATTTCGTGAACATTTGATTTGGAAGCAATAGAAATATAGGTAATAATTTCTGCCAATCCATTTTCTACAGGAAAGATTTTGAGGACTTCTCCCAAAGAGATGCGCGTGCGATCTTTCAGTAAATCTGATATTTTGGATTCCAACAATTGCTTATCCATTTCAAATTGGTCGAAAAGAATACCCAGTTCTGCTTTCTCAATTTGATTACTTCCAACTTCGGTGGGTTGATTTTTAAAATTAGCGATTTGTCGTTTGCGACCCAGTGGGCGATCCAATGAAAGGTCAAATTCGGGCAATCCATCAATTTCCAAAAACCGCCGACGCCCTTGGAATTTGTTCATTTTTTGGCTCGCCAAATTCTTGATTTCATTGATAATCTCTCTGGCGCGTCTGCGCTCCAGCATATTGCGCTCTGCTAGTATGCGGCTGAGTTTTTCGGCGAGCAAATGATTGCTATCAATGACTTTCTGACCTGCATTGTGCAGAAACAGTTTGATTTTTCTAAGGAAATTATCCGCAATTACGATATCGCGCTTACGCAGCATCTGATAGGTACTTTCAATCAATTCCATCAGTTCATCCTGCTTGTTGTCTGCGATCAAAAACTGCCAAAACGCGTAGAAACTCTTGCCTTGATCGCTTGTTTTCAATTCCTCCGTTGCGTCCAGTGCATAGCCCAAAATTTGGCCTTTGTTCATGCCTTGCCGCGTCTGCTGGCGATAAATATTCAGACTGATGTCTTTGAAATTGGTTTCGACTTCCTTGAAATCAGAAATCAGTTCTCGTGCAGTTCTAGTGATATTGAAGAAGCGTTCTTTGATCTGCGTGTCATTGTAAGTACTAACGACGCCCTCTTTTTTGATACGCTTGATTTCTTTGTTGATTGCTTTGCGTCGCCGCTCCAATTCTGCGATACGCGTTTTAGGATCAGCGGCGGTATTGTCAATCAAGTCGCGAAGCTGGCGATAGATGTTGAGGAAGCGCGACTCTGTACCCACAAATTCTCTTTTCTGCAAACTTTCGATCCACCGAAAAGCCTTCTCGGTGTGGGTACTGAGTTCCGTCATGGGTTCGCCTTGCTCGTCGGGATAGCGACGCAGATAGCGATTGTCTTCATTGCACCACAAATCAATGTAACGACGCGCCAAACCCAAAGTATTGCTATCCTGCAAATCAAGCACCTCTCTATCCTCCAAATTCTCCAGAAATTCTGCCAACTGATTGATCAATTCATAGGCTGGAACGACGATTTGATTTTTTGCTTTGAAGGCTTGATACAAAAAGTTGATAATCAAAGGCGCGCTTTTTGCCCTCAACAACTTTATGGTAGAAGAACTGGCAATCAATCGTTTGACTTCGTCATGCTGCATGAATGGCGTTGTTGGTTAAAAAAAGCTAATCCGCATACATCTCGACGGGCGGACAAGTACAGACCAAATTTCGGTCGCCCGCAGCATTGTTTACGCGTCCAATGGATGCCCAAAATTTATAGCCTTCCCTCAAATAAGGCAATGGATAAGCCGCTTGCGCTCGACTGTAAGGAAAATCCCATTCATCAGCACTGATCGTTGCAATGGTGTGCGGCGCATTGTGCAGTACATTATTTTCCTGGTGCGCCTCTCCTCTGGCAATCGCATCCATTTCTTTTCTGATGCCGATCATGGCATCACAAAAGCGATCCAATTCCTCTTTACTTTCACTTTCCGTCGGTTCGATCATAATGGTGCCCGCCACAGGCCAAGAGAGCGTGGGAGCGTGGAAGCCATAGTCAATCAGGCGTTTGGCAACATCTTCAGCACTCGCCACCAATTTAAAGGGACGCAAATCGAGGATCAATTCGTGCGCGGAATGTCCATCTTCACCCGTAAAAAGTACATTGTAGTGGTCTTCTAAGCGTACTCTAATGTAGTTGGCGTTCAGTATAGCATTTTTGGTCGCATCGGTCACGCCTTTCTTACCTAGCATTTTGATGTAAGCGTAGGAAATCAAGCAAATACTAGTGCTGCCAAAGGGCGCAGCCGAAACCGCAGGAATGCCCTGTGCTCCGCCCGTTTCCGCGAATGGATGCGTGGGCAAGAATGGTGCAAGACTATCATTCACACAAATCGGCCCGACACCTGGTCCGCCGCCACCATGCGGAATGCTAAAGGTCTTGTGCAAATTCAAGTGGCAGACATCCGCACCAATGATGCCAGGATTGGTTAAGCCCACTTGTGCGTTCATATTAGCACCATCCATATAAACCTTTCCACCATGTTCGTGAATCAAATCACATATTTCCTTGATTTTAGTTTCAAATACACCGTGGGTAGAAGGATAAGTAATCATCAGTGCCGCCAAACGATCAGCATATTCCTCTACTTTTTCTTTTAAATCTTCTAAATCAATGTCGCCTCTTTCATCGCATTTGGTCACCACTACTTCCATGCCCGCCATTACTGCACTTGCGGGATTGGTGCCATGTGCAGAATCTGGAATCAAGGCGATATTTCTGTGGCTTTCTCCATTGGCTTCGTGGAAAGCTCTAATGGTGAGTAAGCCCGCGTATTCTCCTTGCGCGCCAGAATTGGGCTGCAAAGAACAAGCCGTAAAACCTGTAATTTCACAAAGATAGGCTTCCAGTTCTTTCACTATTTTTAGATAACCTTCCACTTGATCGGCAGGCGCGAAAGGATGTACATTGGAAAAAGCATCCCAAGTGACTGGAATAAGTTGAGTAGCGGCATTAAGCTTCATGGTACAACTACCCAATGGAATCATAGCGTGCATCAAGGACAGGTCTTTGTTTTCCAATCGCTTAATGTATCGCATCATTTTGGACTCGGTGTGGTAGCTATTGAAAATAGGATGCGCCAGATAAGTAGAAGTCCGTTGAAGATCGGTTGGAATCCGATTTTGCTGTACTACATCACTTTCTAAAACGGCGGCTTTCGATTGATTCGAAGCCGTCGCAAATACCTCAACAATTTTTTCAATATCTTCTGCAATTACAGTCTCATCCAGTGTAATCTGTACGCCATAATCAGCATAGAAGAAGTTGATATTTGCCTTTTCTGCTGCTTGCTTTATCTTTTCTTTCGTTGCTTCTTCTGCTTCTATGTAAAGCGTATCGAAATAGTTTTCATGAACTAATTTGTAGTCCAATGCCGTCAAGGCATTTTCCAGTGATTTGGCATAATCATGGACTCTTTGCGCAATCGCTTTTATGCCTGCTGCACCGTGCCAAGCTGCGTACATACCCGCCATCACGGCTAGCAATGCCTGCGCCGTACAAATATTTGAAGTGGCTTTTTCTCTCCGAATGTGTTGCTCTCTGGTCTGCAAAGCCATTCTTAATGCGCGATTCCCATTCACATCATTGGATACACCAATGATACGACCTGGAATCAGTCTTTTGAATTTTTCTTTGGTAGCAAAAAAAGCAGCATGCGGCCCGCCATAGCCCATAGGTACACCAAATCGCTGTGTATTCCCAACAACTGCATCTGCCCCCCATTCGCCAGGAGGCGCTAAAAGTGCCAAACTCAGAATATCAGCAGCCACCGTCACGAATACATCTCCAGATTTTGCCGCTTGCACGAAAGAAGACACATCTTCCACTAGCCCTTCTTTGCCTGGATATTGCAGCAAAACACCGAAGGTGCTATTGTTTAGCTTATAAGATCTCCAGTCACCGACCACTATTTCTATATCAAGCGGCTTGGCTCTAGTTTGTAGGACGTCTATCGTTTGTGGCAGCACTTGGTCGGAGACAAAAAATTCGTTGATGGCTTCGCCTTTATTTCGCTTGTTTTTCTGGGCAAAAAACATGGTCATCGCTTCCGCTGCTGCTGTTCCTTCATCCAATAGAGAAGCATTGGCAATAGGCAAGCCCGTCAAGTCGCTCACCATCGTTTGAAAATTTAATAAAGCCTCCAAACGACCTTGTGAAATTTCTGCTTGGTAAGGTGTGTATTGGGTGTACCAACCTGGATTGTGGAAGATGTTGCGTAAAATGACTGAAGGCGTGATCGTGCCGTGATAACCCATTCCGATGTAAGAGCGAAAGCTTTTGTTGAGTTTAGCTGTTTGCTTGAGTTCACGCAAATACTCATATTCTGTCATCGCTTCTGGCAAATCTAATTCGCGCTCCATCCGAATTTTTGTCGGCACGGTCTGTTTGATTAATTCATCCATGCTCGCTACTCCGATGACGGACAGCATTTCTTTTTGTTCTTTGGTATTTGGTCCAATGTGACGATCTACAAATTGATCGAAAAAGGGAATGTTGTTCATCTATCTATTGTGATTTATAAAATTCTTGTGTAGCAGCACTTTTCATCGTGCTTCCAAAGCGCGCAAAAATACCGATTTATACAACAAACAACAAAAAGAGTAGATGTGAGTTGAGGTCAAATTGTAGTCAGAATTTCAACTACATACTCCATTCGGGATAAAAAAGTACATTCACTTTGCTGTTGATTTGTTGAGGTGTTTATTCGTTTAGTACCCTCAATATCAATTTATTGTAGTTGAACAAATAAACAATTTAAACAGATAAACAAGCCTACTTATTTGCACAAATTTATCCCTTTCACAGAGTACAAGTGTAATAATTTGGGTAATACCTAGAGCTAGAAGTTAACCCAATCGCTCAGGATTATCCTCCACAAAGCTTTTCCAACCACTGTATTTTTTCCCTTGCCCTACCCTACCCCTCGACTGGTGGTAGTGACAAAAAGCAGCACCAAGTGCATCCGTCGCATCTAGTGGATAGTGGTCTAGCAATTTAATATTGAGTTGATGTTCTAACATGGCGGCAACTTGTTCTTTGGCTGCATTTCCGTTGCCAGTCACGACTTGTTTTATTTTTTTAGGAGAGTATTCTACGACATCCAAGCCTTTGGTCATCGCAGCCGCCATCGCTACTCCTTGCGCACGACCTAATTTCAACATAGATTGCACATTTTTGCCAAAGAAAGGTGCTTCAATTGCCATTTCAATGGGTTGATAGCTATCAATAAGTTGCTGCAATCGCTCAAAAATAATCTTTAGTTTTTGCTGATGACTTAGGCTCTTATTGAAGTTGATGATCCCTAAATCATTGACGACCAATACTTTACCTTTAACACTCAATACCGCATAGCCCATATTATTGGTTCCAGGATCAATACCCAGCAAACGATATGATTTTAAAACTTGCTTCATATTGGCAATGTAAGTTTAATTTAGCGATTTAACAATTTTTGCAACCTGTGAATGCTAATTTTTGAGGTTTCCTCTTTGGTCTCAGCTTTAATCATTTCAGGCTGATCTTCAAAAGTCTATTAGCTTTCTATTCCGAGCGCATCGCAAAATGTCACAACTTAGATTTACTAAATTCCAAAAATTTAGCAAATCACTACACTTGGGAATGAAAAATCTTGAAGATTTAGTAAATCTATCCTATCTATTCCATGTCATACAATTGCTGTCCCGCTTCTTCGTATTTATCCCCTTCTACCCACTTAGGACGATTGTCTTTGTCTGCAATTAGACGAGCTGCATGGGTAAAAGACTGGCAAAAGGACAACAGATAGTCAAAATCTATTGTGTTGGGATTGTCAGTGACTTGATGATAGTATTTCATAATGCTTTGGTCAAAGCTGTTCATACCTGGGGAGAAGCAGGCCGCAGGGACACCTTTGGCGGCAAAAGACACATTATCGGAACGATCAAATAGTCCTTGTTCAGGTGCGGGATCATCACCTAAGTCCAATCCAAAGTTTTTAGCAGCAACTTTCAGTTCTTCGTCTATTCCTGTTCTACCTAAACCAATGATGGAAACCTTTTCAGTGTTGTTGTAGCCCGCACCGTCTGTATTCAAATTAAAAATGGTTTTTTCCAGCGGGATCAATGGATTTTCTGCGTAATAGCGGCTACCCAACAATCCCAATTCTTCCCCCGTCACTGCTAAAATAATGACAGAGCGTTTCGGAGGCTTCATGGATAAAGACTTGGCAGCAGCTAGCACAGCAGTTGTTCCCATAGCATTGTCTCTTGCTCCATTGAAAATACTGTCTTGTGCAGAGAATGCGCCACCTCCTTGTTTGCCCGTTCCAACATGGTCGTAGTGGGCAGAAAGTAAAATGTATTCCTCTTTCAATTGAGGATCGCTGCCCTCGATCACACCAATAACGTTGTCAGACAGCAGTTTTTTGCTATTTGGCTGGTCTGTGCTCAAGATCACTTTTTTCTTTTTTCCTTCTTTTATAGCAACTCCAAAACCCGTTTCCTCTTCTAATAACCAGCCATAGACAAAGTCTGCATCGGCTTGACCTGGACTTGTCAACTGCACCCTCGGACGAGCAAAGTAGGAAGTCGCTCTGCCCCAAAAGCTTTTACCTAATTGGAACAATTCGATCAAACCAATTGCCCCTTGCTCCTGCGCCCATTTGCGCTTTTGGCTCATTGACGTAAATACACCCATTGCAGAATTATCCTCTGGCGAACCGATATTGGTCACAACGATTTTTCCTTTCACATTCAAGCCTTCATAGTCATTAATGCCTTTATTTTCGTCAATCCAACCATGCTTTGCGAAGACAGCTTTGGCTTCCAAGTCGTTCGCGCTGCCGTTCAGAATCATTAAATTTTTACGCTGCTGAAATTCGTTCTTATTCCAGGTCAAGCTTGCATTTTCTACTGCTTGCGTTTCTTCTAAAGCTACGGGCTGCATGTAGCCATTTGCGCCTGCTACTCGCTTCACACCATAAGCCGCCAATTGCGCTGCGAGGTAGGCGGCTGCTACATCATTGCCTTTTTCCCCTGTTCTTCTCCCTTGCAATTCATCGGAAGCCAAAAAACGTAGATGTGCTTCCACTTCTGATTTCTGTAAATTGAATTCAGGGAATTGCTGGTTTTGAGCGAATAGGGAAGTCAACAAGGATAAAGTAAATATACTTAGCAGTATTGATCTCATATTTTTAAATTTTGTTTTTGTTTAATCCATCATTGATTTGTTATTGAAGGCTGACCGTGGACGAGATCGTGTAGCCCGAAAAACAATACTTTACATTTATCTGATTTTCAGATATTTACAGCTATAAAAGCGTAGCTGTACTTACTAGTGGACATTTCAATATCGGAGCATAAGAAATGTCATTTTTGCGTTCAAAATCTAAAGATATACCCAATATTTTGGTGGGAAAAATGACATTTTTGAAATCTAAGTAGCCAAATGTTCACCAGTGAGATAGCTGTTTGGCTTTACAAAAAACAGTTTAGGGATAAATGTATTGTATTGCAGTTTCAAACTTATGCGCAAGCTGCAATCAAAAAAGAGCTACACCTATTTTTTTACCCCGAACGAAGCACGTTTAGCTCAATTCCTCAAAAAATCCAGTACCCTTATTTTTCCTTACCTTATCCCAATCATAGTAACGACCATTCATAGCAACATATACGCCAGCAGACAGTACTTGTGCAAATGCCAGCGCGCTTCCCAAATTGAAAAAGCCATCCGAAGAAGAACCAAAAGCGTAAGGAATCATCGCGCCCATCAATACGATTGTTTTATCCTTTATATTTTGATGTGCCAAATATCGAGCAGTTTCCACCATCGTGTCCGTGCCGTGGGTGATGACAATTTGTTTCATCTTGGTCCTCTGGCAGTTGTAGGCTATGATTCCTCTCTCCGCATCAGTCATATTCAGACTGTCCATCATCATTAAGGTTTTTACATCTACTTTCAAAGTAGAACGCCCCCTTTCTAACATTTTTACGAGATGACTATCTTTAAAGAACAATTCTCCTGTGATGTAATTGTATTCTTTATCAAAAGTGCCACCTGTCACAAAAATTTGAATCATAGAATAATTGAGTTGGTCAAAATCGCAAGTCTATTCTTTACTATTTCTCAATTAAGAAATAAAAAGCGTTGGAAACACTTTGCTTTCCAACGCTTTTAGTATCAAATTTCACTTGAGCTGTAGTCATCAATACCTATCCCATCGCGATCGTCACCTTATCTTGCTTCATAGACAACAAGCTCGTAATTGCATCTTCCATAAAGTTAGGAATCACGGTGTTGTGCGTGTGTTCGATGCGTTTGGGGATGCTGAGATCGCACATCAGACTATTGTACTTGTCTTTACCATGCTTGCGGATGATTTCTTTTTTCAATTCCTCCTTTTTAAAATGCTCAATCATACCATCTGCATCCGCTTCAGGATGAAATTGCACACCAATCATTTCTGGAGAGAAGCGCACTGCCATGATTGCTCTTTCTAGTGGAACGTGCGGTCTGATTTTTTCCAGTGCCAAAATGGAAGCACCGAGTGCTTCAAATTGTTCCAGATCGGGCTGAATGAATTGCCAGCGACGAAAATCTGCGGCGTAGAAAGGATCATTCAGTCCATCAAAAACCAGTTCTTGCGCACCTGCTTCTGTTTTATGAACAGGAAAAGTACCAAAAGACATAGACTTTCGAGGCACAATGCTGCCCAATTTGAAATGATTGCAAACCATTTGGAAAGAGTGGCAGATAAAAAAAACATATTTTTTGGAGGCTTGGTCTGATAGATTCCAATCCCAAATTTGGTCAATCAAATCATAGTATTGTACATCCCAGACACCATCGCCATCCAGTGGACTACCAGGACCACCCGACGAAAGATAGATGTCGTAGCCAGTATCAGGAATTTCACATTTTGCCCGTACATCAAATATCTCCCAATCCAATACGTGTTCGTATCCTTCCAGAATCTCTTTTAAACAGCGGATGCCCTGATTGGGCGTCCCATTGTTCAAGTCTAATAATGCTAGTTTTAACCTCATAGTATTGCTTGTTGAATTTTTAAAAAGGGTTAGAAATTGTAGGATAAAAAATACAAGTCTATTTCTTGTATGTTGCTGATGCAAATCAAAATCTTCCTAATTACTGATGTTACGCAAAACACCAAATCACAAATGACACAAAGTGCCACTTATTTACAAATCGTCGGGTGTCATCCTCACGCCTCACGCCTAAGGCGGACAAGGTGAGGCAGACAAGTCGAAGCCACTCTAATTCAAAACACGCCAATCTCAGAGATTAGCGAATAATATAGACTATGGTACTACTCGCGTAACATGAGTTATTAGTCTAAACATTAAACAAATAAAGTCTGCTGACTGTAGCTAAGGAACGACGCACAAATAACCTCAGATTCTTGACTTCATTTTTACGCCTTAGGCGAACAGGTTTTGCGCTACTTTTCGTTAGAAAAAGTCTTATTTCCGCCTTAGGCGGATTGCGATTTTTCTGCCTCCATTAGCACAAAAATATCTTGTCAAGAACCTCAGTTTATTCCTCCCTCGTTCCTTAATTAATCAGCAGACTTCTTCATTGAATATTTCTTCATTCCGTATTCTTCATTCTTTCAATCCTGTCCCATTTACTGCAGAACGAAGGAACTTGCCCCAAGTCAAATTGTCTTGTCCTGCTTCTTGTGCTTGTGCCCGCTCAATCGCGTAATTCGCTGCATTCTCTACAATCCAATCAAAATTATCGCGCCCTACCGAATGAATATCCGCATCAGGAGCTGGATTACAAAAATCAATGGCATAAGGTACGCCATCGCGCACCGCAAATTCTACGGTATTGAAATCATAACCCAAGCCATTGCAAATTTTCAAGACCAATTCTTCCATTGCATCTCGCAGCGATTTTGGAATGTCAAATTTGGCAGCATAGCGCAAATGATGTGGATTGCGTGGTTCGTAATCCATGATGCGGACGTATTTACCCCCCAAACCATAGCAACGGAAATAGGACGTGAAGCTAATGTTCTCTTGTAACATCATCACCAATTGCCCAGTTTCATCGTAGGCTTTAAATAACTCTTCTTTATTGTTTACTTTATATACATTTTTCCAGCCACCACCTGCAAAAGGCTTCATAAAAGCAGGAAATCCGATGTACTCAAAAATACCATCCCAATCCATGAATGACATATTCATAAAAGACTCCGCGCTCGTGTCATTGGGGCGATCTTTGGACGGCAATAGTACGGTATTGGGAACGGGTACATCTATATTTACCGCCAAGGCGTTATTGAAAAACTTCTCGTCCGCGCTCCACCAAAATGGGTTATTGATGACCGCTGCACCGCCGATTGCCGCATTTTTCAAGTATGCCCTGTAGAAAGGGACATCTTGGGAAATTCGATCTATGATGACGGCATATTCCGAAGGCGCGCCTTGCACCACTTTATCAATTTTTACTGGTTCTGCTACGATGCCATCGACCTTTTTGGCATTGACGCGCTCAATAAATGCTTGGGGAAAACTTCTTTCTTGTCCGAATAAGATGCCTATTTTTTTCATGTAAATAGTTAGGTATTAGGTAGTAAGTTTTAGGTGATAAGTAGTAAGTAAATGGTTCTAAATGATTTTATTTGGTCAGCATTATTTATGGAAGCTCATGTTTATTTTCAAATCATATGGGCGTCGAGCCCATATGATTTGATCAAGGTTTTTTAAAGGGAGAAGCGGCGAA
>JBCCRX010000042.1:0-25459 GCA_039201015.1 Bacteroidota bacterium
CCTTTTTTCTCCCTCATCCCTTGTTTGCCGCCGTCTTCGACGGCGGTAGAGGGGTTTTTTGAAGCTCGAAATTCTAAGGAATTTCTCGCTTCTCAAAATTAAAACAAACTTAGTTTACAGTGTACTTAGTCTGAGTTCAATAATAAGTTTACATTCTTTGGTGTTCGATTTCGGCTAAAAGCAGATATTTTACAGGATATATCTGCTTTTAACAAAAATCGAACAATGTAAATTTAATTATTTCACGTTTCTCAGCTACAATATCACAAAAAATAATTGCGCTTTAGAACTATTTCACTTGAATGATAGTTTTACTATCAAGATTCAAAGTAAAACTTTGCAAACAAAGATGAAGTCCACACAAAGATTTTTTGGTTTATTAAAATTAGATCGTAGAGAGATCGGATACGTTTATCTATACGCTATTTTTGCTGGTCTGATTACGCTTTCCTTACCGCTTGGTATTCAGGCAATCATTAGCTTAGTGATTGGAGGCTCTACTTCTTCTTCGCTCTATTTGCTTATCGCAGTGATTACGATAGCTACAGCACTGACCGGCGTTTTGAAAGTAATGCAACTAACAGTGACGGAGACCTTGCAGCGACGCATTTTCACCCGTTCTGCCTTCGAATTTTCTTGGCGGATTCCTCGTTTTAAAATGGAAAAACTCTTGGATACTTATCCGCCAGAATTGATTAATCGCTTTTTCGATACGATCACTTTACAGAAAGGCATTCCAAAAATATTGATAGATTTTTCGACCGCTTTTTTAGAAATCGTCTTTGGCTTGCTCTTGCTTTCCTTCTATCATCCGTTCTTCGTCTTTTTCGACATTCTTATTGTTGTAATCTTAGTGGCTATTTTCCGTTGGACTGGCCCGCAGGGCTTGGATACCAGCTTAAAGGAAAGTAAATACAAATATAAAGTGGCGCACTGGTTGGAAGAGATCGGTCGGGCGATGAATACTTTTAAACTAGCGGGTAGTTGTAATTTACCAACTAAGAGAGCAGACCAACTAGTGGGTGGCTATTTGGAAGCACGAAAAAATCACTTCCGTATATTGGTCACACAGTATGGTTTCGTGGTGGCTTTCAAGACGATTGTCACGGCGGCACTGCTGGCATTGGGTAGTATTTTGGTAATTGATAATCAGATTAGTATCGGACAATTCGTAGCCGCGGAAATCATCGTCATTTTGATTCTGAACTCGGTAGAAAAATTGATCCTAAGCATGGAAACCATATACGATGTATTAACGGGTTTGGCAAAAATTGGGCAGGTGACAGATTTGCCTTTAGAAGAAGACAACGGCTTGGATTTCGAGGAAATCGAATCAGGAGCAGGCGTACGAGTTGCTTTGGAGCATGTAAGTTTTAAGTTTCCAGACTCTATGAAGCCTAGTGTAAAGGATGTTTCTTTTAAACTAGATGCAGGAGAGCGAATCTGCCTATCTGGCTACAACAGTTCTGGCAAATCCACTTTGGCGCGTCTTATTTCAGGGCTTTATACTGAATTTGAAGGAACAATCGCCTACAACGAAATCCCTATGCGAAACCTCAACATTGAAAGTCTTCGTCAACACATTGGCACATATAGTTCGCAGGACGATCTTTTCCACGGCTCTATTATAGACAATATTTCGCTGGGCAACAAAGTAACGACGCAGGGCATCATTAGTACTTCTAAGCGCATTGGACTGCACGATTACATCAATGATCTACCGAACGGCTACCAGACAGAGTTGCTAGCAAGTGGCGCAAATATTCCAAAGAACATACGCATTAAAATTATGCTGGCTAGAGCCATTATCTCTCGTCCAAAATTGCTAGTGCTAGAAAATTTTATGTCTAGCAAGGCTTCTCCTGAAATGGGGAAAGTCATAGAATGCCTATTAAATAAAGAGGAAGATTGGAGTGTAATTTGCGTCTCTAATGACCCCAGAGTGGCGAAACTTTGCGATCGCGTTATCATGATGAACAAGGGAGAGGTCATAGCAGAAGGAGCGTACGATGATGTGAAATACACCGACTACGGACAAGAAATATTTGGGTATGAACCAGCGGAGGAGATGGTTTAGAGAGGATTGAGAGAAGATTGAGAGGATTGAGAGGATTGAGAGATTGAGAGAGGATTGAGAGATTGAGAGAGGATTGAGAGATTGAGAGAGGATTGAGAGATTGAGAGAGGATTGAGAGATTGAGAGAGGATTGAGAGATTGAGAGGAAGTTAAGAGGATTGAAATTGATAATTACTGATCTATTTGAAATTCAACTACCACAAACTAAGAAATAAAAATGCTAAACATATCAGAAAATAGTATTACGCACCGTATGGACATAGACCAGTCTGTGTCCTATAAAGAGATCAAAATGCCAGAAGCCAATCGCATGTTGCGTTGGTGGCTCGTACTAGCATTGGCGATCGTTTTTGTCTTTGCCTTTTTGCCTTGGACACAGAACATCCAAGCTAATGGAGCAGTGACTACCTTGCGACCAGAGCAGCGTCCGCAAACCATTAATTCCGTCATTGCAGGTAAAATCGAAAAATGGTATGTGCAAGAAGGACAACAGGTGCAAGCGGGCGATACTATTCTGTTCTTATCGGAGATCAAGTCAGAGTATTTTGACCCTGACTTAATAGATCGAACGCGCAATCAAGTGAGAGCAAAAGAATTTGCCATCCAATCCTACGACAATAAGGCGCAAGCACTTGACAACCAGATTGCGGCTTACCAAAAAGAACTGCAGTTGAAAAAGGGGCAATTACGCAATAAAATTCAGCAGAACGAACTGAAAATCAATAATATGCAGACCGAAATCGTTCAGGCGGAAAACGATTACAATATTGCGGAGTATCAGTATCGTCGAATAGATACGCTCTATCAGAAAGGCATCAAAACGCTAACAGATTTGGAAGGTAAGCGGCTGAAAATGGTGGAGACAGATACCAAACTCACCATGGCGCGAAATAAGCTGATGGAAGCAAAAAATGAACTGGCGATCAGTAAGTTGCAATTGAACAACGTGGACAACGAATATGCCACCAAAATTGCCAAAGCCGAATCAGATAAATACAGTGCCCTATCCAATCGTTTCGACGCGGAGGGCAGCTTGAATAAAATGAAGAACGAGTACGAAAATTACAGCCGTCGAAATCAGTTTTATTACGTACTTGCACCGCAAGATTGCTTTATCACAAAAGCACTGAAACCAGGTATTGGAGAAATCGTGAAAGAAGGCGAAGGCATTGTGAGCATCGTACCTTCGGATTATCAATTGGCGGTAGAAATTTTTGTTCGCCCAATGGATTTGCCTTTAATTGATACGATGCGAGAAGTGCGCTTCATATTTGACGGATGGCCCGCCTTTGTGTTTGCGGGTTGGCCAGATATGTCTTTCGGAACTTACAGCGGCAAAGTTGTAGCCATTGACAATATTCCTTCAAAAGATAATAAGTATCGCATTTTAATCTCTCCAAACAACCCAGAGAAAAAATGGCCAAAATTGCTGAGAGTAGGTTCTGGTGCGCAAGGTATTGCTCTACTCAATAATGTGCCTCTTTGGTACGAAGTTTGGCGACAACTCAACGGCTTCCCGCCAGATTTTTACGATGACCCCTTGAGCAAAAAAGACGACGACAAATTCAAGCCTCCTGTTAAGGCAGTTGCGAAGTAAATCGCAGTGCTGTATTAACTTGAAAATCAACCAGCAAAAAAGATTCATCATTAATGAAGAAAGTATATCTGTTGTTTATTTTTGTCCTCTGTGCTTCATCGACTTGGGGGCAAACCCTCACCGACATTGATACAGATAAAATATTCAGCTTGGAGGACTACTTAGCTTGGGTGCGCGAACATCATCCAGTGGCTCGACAGGCGCTATTGCTCCAGGTTGAGGCAGATGCGGAATTGATGAAGGCACGAGGCAATTTTGATCCTAAACTGTATGGTGATTACGAACAAAAGTCTTTCGACGGCAAAAATTATTTCCAAATAGGAGAAGCAGGCGTTGGTATTCCGACTTGGTTCGGTGCTGATCTAAAAGCCTCTTACAACTGGACGGACGGTATTTTTTTGAATGAAGAAGCCACCCTGCCCGATGCAGGACAAATTGTTGCGGGTATCAATATGCCACTTTTGCAAGGTATGATGTTTGATGAGCGACGAGCGCAAGTCCAGCAAGCCCAACTGATTCAAGAACTAAATGCTGCGGATCGTCGTGCTTTGTTCAATGATCTCTTAATGGATGCGGTGGAAGTGTACTGGAATTGGGTATATGATTACAATGTACTACAAATATTTCAAGAAGCACTGGATTTAGCGCAGCAAAGATTTGAAATCACCAGAGAAAGCTTTTTTCAGGAAGATATGCCCGCCATTGATACCTTAGAAGCTTTTATTCAAGTTCAAAACCGCTTGGTCGATTTGGCAGATGCACAGGTAAATGTAGATAATTCAATCTTGGATATCTCTAATTTTTTGTGGTACGAAGAAGTCCTTCCACTCAAGATCATTGCACCACTGCGTCCAGAAGCACTCGCCGTTTTTGAATCCCCAGACTACGACAATCAAGTAGCGACTTGGATCAATAATTTAGAAACGATTCACCCTGATCTACAAGCCATTCAAGCCAAGCAAGAACAGCTAGAAATAAAGGAGCGACTAAAGCGAGAATATCTAAAGCCTCGCCTGGATGCAGAGTATAATTTTCTTTCTGGTGGCTTTGATTTTTTATATACTTCTAATGGGGACGATGCACAATTGAGCGCTTTGCTGACCGATAATTACAAATGGGGACTGACTTTCAACTTTCCACTTTTTTTACGAAAAGAACGTGCAGGCTTACAGTTGGTGCAGATCGAACAGCTTTCTACACAATACAAATTCAACAACAAAGAATGGGAAATTGAGAACAAAATTACGATGCTTTTCCAGCAACTAGAGACCACCGAGCAACAAATAGCCGTCAGCGAAGACATGCTGCAAAATTATCGGACGCTTTTGGCAGCGGAAAACGAAAAATTTCGATTTGGAGAAAGCTCTATCTTCTTGCTCAATAGTCGAGAGCAAAAACTGATTGAATCACAACTTAAACTACGAAAACTGCAAGCAGATTATAAGAAATTGCAGTCGAAAGTGGCTTGGGCGGCTGGGCAGTTGCAGTAGGTGTAATCAGGTAACTAATTTTCCCAAACTTCTGCCTGCCATTTGTCCACATTTCGTTCCTCTTTAGAAAAAGTAACGCCTACCAGATAAATCGTCTTGGGCGAATTTTTGTACGCAAGCACGTATTGCCGTTCTTTGATTTGCTCAATGGCATTTTCTATTGATTCTTCCAATTTGAACTCCATTAGATACAAATATTCATCTGCCTCCACCAACAAATCTAGTCTTCCTTTGTGCTTTGTAATTTCTGCCTGAACATAGAAACCCATAAAGGAAGCCACCAGATAGATAATGGTATGAAAGTAGCCTTCCCACATCTCGAATTCAGTGCGTTTGTCATTTTTTTTCTTGGGTAAAAGATGATAAGATATATCAGAAAGCAGAATTTCGAGTTGCTCAACGAAGATTTCCACCTTTCCTTCATTCAGCCCTTCTTCCATTTTTATGAATACACTTCCAACCGTGGATGAACGCTTGTAAGTGAAAGCCTCGGTCAGATTGTAAATCATGGATAGACGAACTTCTTCATTGGGATAGCCCAGAAAGTATTTAGTTCTATTCTTACGTGTTTCCGTAGATTTAATGGTGAGATAACCTGTCTGAAATAATAGACCAATCGCATCAATGAAAGCTAGAGAATGTTTGTCAAAAAAAGTTTGTAGCACGCTGATATTTTCTAACTCTTGCGGTTGTATGGCTTGATCCCTCACTGCATGCACCAAAAAAGTGGGCGTACCCGTAGCAAACCAAAAATTTCCGAAATGCCTAGAATTGAAGAAACTAAGTAAAGAAAAAGGATTGTACAGCTTTATGTCAGGGTGGTAAGCATAACCATTGTACCAAAGTTTAATATCTTCTAGCAACTCCTTTTTAGCCCTATCCAAATGGCTTGCCAAAGCATCAATGTATTCTGAAAAATAGTTAAGTAATTCTTCTTGTGTGATACCGAGTAGATCGTGACTCCAGTGGTTAATTGTCAAATCGGTTAAGTTGTTCAAGTCAGAAAAAAGGCTGATTTTACTAAATTTAGAAACGCCTGTGATGAATAGAAATCTAAGGTGTCCCTGCGCATCCAAATCTTTCAGAGGAGAGAATAAGTCCTTTAGCACCGCTTGATTCTTTCGGGCTTTGTCCAAATCTGTTAAAAAATCAGTGATTGGCTTATCGTATTCGTCTATCAAAAGTACAACTGCTTTATTTTTTTTCGACACCCCCTCAACCAATGAAAAAAGTCGTTTGCCCAACGCCACATTATTAATATTTACGTCAAATTTCTTGGCATAGGCTTCGAGTTCGACCTCTAAAATCTCCTTTAAGTTCTCCACTTTATACCCAAAAGAAGAAAAATTGAAATACAAAATTGGGTAAGCCTCAAAATCGTAATTCGTCTGTTCTTGAATGTGTAAACCTTGAAACAAATCGCTTCGCCCAGAAAATAAATACCGAAATTTGGATAGCAAAAGTGACTTACCAAATCTTCGTGGGCGAGACAAGAAATATAGCTTTCCATTACGGATCAAGTCGTACATTTGCTGTGTTTTATCCACATACAGCAAGTCCTTTTCTATAATCTCCTCGAAATTTTGATTGCCTAATGGTAAATATTTCATGTCTCAGAGCAAGATAAAACAGTCAACCATTCATAGCTTGACTCAAGTATGAATATTATTGTTGAATGCAAGCAAAGATATTATTTTCTGACTTATAAAAAGATGATTCTTACTAAAATACCCAATTCTAATCGTATATCAATACCTAACTTTTCTAAATATTATACCTACCCAAGCGTATTTTTTATTTCGATAAAATTATTTACTTTTGTATTTCAAATTATGTAGATTTTGTCTAAATAAAAATAAGCAAATGAGAATTATTTTACTCTTGTCACTAAATTTATTCGTAGCGCACACTTTGTTGGGGCAAACTTTTATACAGGTTTCGACGGGAGCAGGCTATGCTCAGCAATCCTTTTACGATCTGGACAATGATGTAGAAGTGGTGGTACCGAGTACAGATTGGGACTTGGCATTTACTGCTTTTGGATTGCAAGATGCAGGCATTCACGTCAACGAAGCAGTTGACCTTTCTTTTGGTCCGCCTGCCCCTGCGGTAGAGCTATACAGGGCTGGAACAAATGATCTATCCGCAGTCACTGAATTTGATACCACATTTGTACGACTTTACAACACAGAGCAAAATTGGGCATTTGGTGCATTGAATGTGGAAGTGACTCCCGAAAATCCTTTGGATTATGGATGGGGTGTTTACAATCCTACTACAAGACAAGTAGTTGGTGATGAAGTTTTTGTCATTAGATTGCGCTCAGGTGTTTTTAAGAAGTTCATGATAGAAAACCTAAATGCTACTGTCTATAACATCAAATACGCTAATTTAGATGGTTCTGATGAGCAAACTGCATCCATAGACAAGAACAACCATGCTGATGGATTGGCTTTCTTCTCCTTCGACACGGGCATGACGCTTGATCTGGCAGTTGGTGGATTCGATTTCGTCTATACGCGCTACCAAACTAAGCTTTTCGATCCAGGAACGGGTGGAGATTTAGATTACATTGTTACGGGTATGCTTTCTGCTCCTGGTGTAGAAGTTGCTAAGATAGAAGGCGTTGATCCTGCATCAGTGGATGAAACGACTCAACTTGAGTTCTCCTCTGACTTGGATGCAATCGGCTTTGATTGGAAAACCTTTAGCTTTTCTTCGGGTTGGAGTCTTCCCGACAATTTAGCTTATGTAGTCAAAACCGCAGAGGGACAACTTTACAAAATGGTCTTTATCGACTTCGAAGGTTCTACTACTGGAACGGCTACTTTCGAGCTTTCAGATTTAGGACAAGTCTCTAGCATAGAGGAAGCCAACAATGCTTTCCAAGATCTTAATATATTTCCAAACCCAGTCCGAGAGAACTTGAACGTTAGCTACTCTTTGAAGCAAGCTAGCGCACGAGTAGATTTACAGCTTTTCAATAGTGTAGGACAGTTGGTATGGATGGGTCGAACGGACGGAAATGCAGGGTTTAATGCACGTACTTTCACACTACCTGATCTTCCAGCAGGTAACTATATCCTCAATTTAAGAGCAAATAATTACCAAGTGAACCGAAAAGTAAATGTTCGCTAGACAAAAGGACGAAATAGTTTGTCCAGCCACTAGCGCAATAATTAAAATACAAGTTTAAAGTTCATAGAAGTCTAGAGTAAGCACAGGCTTGCTCTGGCTTCCTTTATTCAAAAGTGAATAAATAAGAAGTCAGATTTGAGCGGTCAGAAGTCAGACGCTAAGTGCTTGTAATCAGTGATTTATCAAATTTCATCTGATGATAAATCTAGTGTGACAGAGCTACTTATGTTGCGTATGGGATAAAAAATTGCGTTTCGATTTTTGGTGATTTGATGATATGGTGATTCGGTGAGCACTCAATCACTATATTATCAGTTAAACAAATGATCAAGGTTATTAGAAACGGATTTGCACTTTTTTACACCGAACGGGGTATATATTAACAATTTAATAGTATTCCAACTCTACACCTACACACTTATGACCCAATACCTAATACACCCAATACCTAACTTACAAACATCTATCAATGAAAAATTTCACAATCTTTATATTGTCTGCGGTTCTGCTTTTTGTAGGCTGTAAACCCAATACCAGCACCGAAAATGCCGAAGAAACTGTAAATACATCTGCTTCCACTTATCAGCGCATCGCATCGCTGTCAGGCTCTATCACCGAGACGCTTTTTGCGCTTGGACATGGTGACAAGGTAGTTGCCGTGGATGTGACGAGTACTTACCCAGCGGATGCTTTGGCTGATGTTCCTCGCTTGGGGCATGTTCGCCAACTAAATGTGGAAGGAGTATTGAGCGCACAACCCGATCTGATATTGATATTAGAAGAGAATGCGGAAATGCCCGCGGTACAACAATTGAAGGAATCAGGAATTGAGTTGATGATAATTCCAAGTGAAAATTCCTTAGAATCACCCATAAAAATAGCGAATGCCTTAGCAGAAAAATTAGGTGGTGAAGAAGCGGCTCAAGAAATAGCGGAAAAGCTAGGCAAGCAACAAGCAGAGTTGGCGGCGATGCAAGATGAAACTTCTGAAAAACCTAAAGTACTCTTCATTTACGCACGTGGTGCGGGCAGTATGATGGTGGCGGGTACAGACACGCCCGCTGAGAAAATGATTGAACTATCGGGTGGGCAGAATGCTGTGTCGGAGTTTGAAGGCTTTAAAGCGCTTTCGGCTGAAGGTCTATTGCAAGCGCAACCTGATGCCATTCTGATGTTTGATAGCGGCTTGCAGAGCTTAGGTGGCGTTGATGGCTTGCTGCAAGTGGAAGGCATCGCACAGACACCTGCTGGAAAAGAAAAGCGCATTATTGCAATGGACGGCATGTACTTATTAGGTTTCACACCAAGAGCGGGAGAGGCTGCTCTGGAGCTGGCGAAGGAATTGAGAGCAGAAGGATAATAAAGTGGCTGATTTTTTAACAAGAAAGTAAATGGTCAAAGCGCAGGATAAAATTCCAAAACAGCCATCTGGTAGTAAAAAAAAATCATTGCAATCGCCAAAAAATAGATGGGCGTGGGGCACGCCGATCTTGGCAATCGTAATGCTGATGACGCTCCTTTTTTCATTGACTCAAGGAGCTTATCAGTTGAGCTTACATAATTTGATAGATGTTTTTTTGGGAAGCGGGGCGAAAGAAAACGGGGCAGTATCTAGTTCCTATTTACTGTTCAATATTCGTTTGCCTCGCATCCTTTTAGGTGCGCTGGTCGGTGCATCATTGGCCGTTTCAGGAACAGCGATCCAAGGATTATTTCGCAATCCACTAGCGGAACCTACCCTAATCGGCATCACAAGTGGCGGCATGCTTTTTGCCGTAGCGGGCATCTATTTCACCAATACATTATTAGCAGGACTGAGTGCTTATTTGGGCTATACCACCATTGCTATGCTTTCCTTCATAGGCAGTTTTCTAACGACAGTCATCATCTATCGGCTAGCCAGTTACAGAGGCAAAACTTATGTGACCACCATGTTGTTGGCGGGCATTGCCATAACTGCCTTGTGTGGTGCCATGACGGGTTTGATGATCTATTTCTCGGACGAAGCTCAGTTGCGAGACATCACTTTCTGGACGCTGGGTAGTTTGAGTGGCGGCAACTGGAAAGTGCTATATTTTGTGATTCCTGTAGAAATCATTGCAATCTTTTTCTTAATCCGAACCGCTCGCTCGCTGGATATTTTCTTACTAGGAGAAAGCGAAGCCGCTTACTTGGGTGTGAATGTACAAAGAGTAAAATGGACCGTCATTTTCTTTGCGGCACTAGCAGTTGGGACGGCGGTTTCCGTCACAGGTATCATTGGGTTCGTTGCCTTAGTAGTACCACATACGCTGCGCCTTTTGACGGGTACTAAGCATTTTCCACTTTTGATTAATTCCGCGCTACTTGGTGCGACATTACTTGTGCTGGCAGATACTTTTGCCCGAACCGCTATTGCTCCTGCAGAATTGCCCATTGGGGTCATCACCGCTTTGATTGGTGCCCCATTTTTCATCTGGATGCTGCTGAGAGCTAGAGAGCGAAATGTATTTTTGTAATCCTTTTAGAAAATTTTAGGAATAATTGATTAACGTCTGACTTCTGTCCTCTTAAGTCTGACTTCTTACTCATAATAGATTGATTAAAGTCCAAAACATATCCGTACACATCGGTGCAAAGAAGATTTTACAGGATATTAGTCTAGCCTTACATCCAAAGGAAGTGCTGGCAATAATTGGTGCGAACGGAGCGGGCAAATCTACTTTGCTGAAAGCCATAGCGGGACAAATTCAACCCAAAACTGGAAATATTTTTCTCAACGAACGCTCTGTCAAGGACTGGAAAGCCAATGAATTGGCACAAGTGCGAGCCGTTTTGAGTCAGCATACACAATTGTCGTTTTCTTTTAAAGTTTTGGATACTATTTTGCTGGGTCGTTTTCCTCAACGCGCTAAAGAATCCAGCAGTCAGAGTAGAGCGATCGCTTATTGGGCATTGGAAAAAGTCAATTTAACGAACAAAGCCGATCAAGATATTAGAACGCTATCGGGTGGAGAACGGCAGCGCGCCCATTTTGCTAGAATTTTAGTGCAATTGTACGACAATAACACTAAGGCCAATAAATATTTACTCCTAGACGAACCCACTGCTAGTCAAGACATTGCGCAACAGCACCACCTCTTGCGACTGGCAGAATTGAGTGCAAAAGAATTGGGCTATGGCGTATTGGTCATCTTACACGATATGAATCTAGCTGCTCAATACGCCGACCGAATCGCCCTTTTGAAAGACGGAAAAATGATTACAGCAGGTACTCCAAGAAGCGTTTTGACGCCTAAAAATATCAAAACTGCCTTTGATATAGATGCCTTGGTAAAAAAACATCCAGTTTACGACTGCTTACAAATTACAGCAGTTCATCAGCCAGCGAGCATAAATTTGAGCAATATATGAAAGCAGCAAAAAACAACAATTACCAGCAAAATATTCTTTATGAAAGTCGCAGTGGTTATGTTGTACATTGTTGTCTTTTGAATTCTCAAAATTGCAATTGGTAATATTCCTACGTGCACACCGCTTTTCTCTTGCAAAAAGATGTAATCTTGTCTCCCAAGAAGGTTGAACTGTTCTATCAGTGAACTGTTAAATTATTGTTAGCATTTTGGGAGCGATAATTGTTTGTCATCTCTTTTATAAAGCTTTTCTATAAACCGAACATACCTTCCTTAGATTCATTTTACTAAAACATCTAACATGAATACGACGACGACCACACTAAAAGAGCAATACGAAGCCCTCAAGCAAGAACAACCTCGACTGCGCATTCGCAATGCTGCGGAAGTACTGGGTGTCAGTGAATTGGAATTGTTGGAATTGAGCTTGGAGGGAACGGTTACGCGTTTGGAAGGCGATTGGAAAGAACTGCTGAAAGAAATTCATAAGATGGAAAAGGTGATGGCACTCACGCGCAATGAACACGCTGTACATGAACGAAAAGGGGTTTACCACAATATCTCTTTCATGAAAAGTCACAGTATGGGGGTGGCAGTGAACGAAGATATTGATTTGCGCTTTTTGATGTGGGATTGGCGATACGCTTATGCAGTAGAAATGGAAGTGCGCGGACGCCAATTGTACAGCTTTCAGTTTTTTGATAGCTACGGAGAAGCTGTTCATAAAATATATACTACGCCCAAATCGGAGGTGGCGGCTTATCACGATTTGGTAGAAAAATACCGCGCCGAAGATCAAACAACAAAGGTTTTTATCAGCAACCGAATTCGTCCTGAAAAAACGTCCACGCCTGATTCGGAGGTGGATGTAGTCACCTTTCAGCAAGAATGGCGCGACCTCAAAGACACACACGACTTTTTCGGTTTAGTCCACAAACACAAATTGCAGCGTACCCAAGCCTTGCGCTTAGCCCCCAAGGGCTATGCTTATCGCCTTGAAAATGATGCAGTTGTGAAAATGTTTGAAGCGGTAGCAGCTAGTGATATGCCCATGATGATATTCGTGAGCAGCAAAGGTTGCATTCAAATCCATACGGGACAAATCAATAAGATTGTTCCGATGCAAGGCTGGTTCAATATCATGGATCCTGATTTTAATTTGCACCTCAAACTAGCAGGAATTTCCGAAACTTGGGTCACTAAAAAACCAACAGTAGATGGCACAGTGACGGGAGTGGAAGTCTATGATGCTAATGGCAACATGATCGTACAGTGTTTTGGAAAGCGCAAGCCAGGAAAACCTGAACTAGAAGAATGGCGGGAGATAGTGGCTGGATTGTCTAAATAGTTGAATCTACATCCCATAGCAATTGCAAGAAAGTTAAGCTTTGTTGATCTGTTTAAATTGTTTATTTGTTTAGCAGACAATGTCTCGAAATTTTACGTATTAGTCTGAGTTCAATAATAAATCAGCCTAAGGCAGACAGGTTTACATTTTTTGGTGTTCGATTTTTCTTGAAAGCATGTACTTTATAGGATATATACGCTTTCAACCAAAACCGAACAATGTAAATTTGATTATTTCACCTTCCTTAAAGTTCAGAATCAAACGAATAAATATTATCAACAGCTTAAACAAAAGCATTTTTCTTGTAAATGCCTTGATTTATGCCCTTTTCACTTTTCAGTACTGTATCTCCTCTAACAACTTTAGTAAACAAACGAAGATGTTATTTTCCGATCTGCGAAATAGCTGCTCTATTGTATTTTGTGTTTTTCTGCTCTCCTCCTGCGCCAATTACAAACTTAATTATTTACCAGAAGTAGAAAACTGGCAAGAAAAAACACCACCAGATAGCTTAGCACTTCGCCATAGTCTTTATTTGATAGGTAATTTGGGGACTGACGACGAGCAAAAAGATTTTTTTGGATATTTAGAAAAAACACTTCAAAATGCTCCCGAAGAAAGTACAATTGTCTTTTTGGGAGATAATATCTATCCTACAGGAATGCCGCCCAAATCAGAAAAAGAGAATCGTGAACGGGCAGAAGAACAATTAGATAAACAACTCGAATTACTAAGCAATTTTAAAGGAAAAGTGTTGTACATTCCTGGTCACAACGATTGGACGCGATATGGTTTAGAGGGATTAGATCGGCAAGAAAAATACATCCAAAAAAGGCTAGCAAAAACACACGACTTGGATGAAGATGAAGAAAAATCTACTTTCTTGCCCAATGACGGCTGCAGTGGCCCAGAAGTCGTAGAAATCAACGAACAACTCGTTATCATAGCCATTGACTCGGAATGGTGGCTGGAAGATTGGGACAAACATCCAGAAATCAATAGCGATTGCGATATCAGAAACAGAGAAAATTTCCTCTATTATTTTGAAGAAGCCCTCCGCAAATACCGCACTCGAAATGTGGTCGTCGTCATGCATCATCCCATTTATTCCAACGGTCCGCACGGTGGCTATTTGACGCCAAAGGATCACCTTTTTCCACTTACATCCTATTTTAAAAAAGGTTATCTCCCCATTCCAATCATCGGTTCTGTAGGTTCTGTTTTAAGAAAGCGCGGCATTCTCAGGCAAGATTTGGGTCATCCGCTTTACAAAGATTTGAGAACGGGTGTGGTAGATGCTGCCAGCAAGAATGGCAGCTACATCTTTGCGGCGGGGCATGAACACAATTTACAATATTGGGAAAAAGAGCAGCAAGTCTTTATTGTGAGTGGTGCTGGCTCGGATGAAAAGGCAGTGAAAGCAAGAGACGGCGGTTTGTTTGCTTATGCCAAAAAAGGTTTGGCACGTTTGGATTTCTACGAAGACGGTTCGGCTTGGGTCCATTTCCTAGCACCCGATGAAAAGGGCGAAAAAGACGATTTGGTTTTTCGTCATCAAGTGAAAGGCCAACTAGAAATCTTAGAGGAGTTTGAAGAAATGGAAGTCCATGCTTTTGATGAAAAAGTAGAAGAAGTTTCGGTTACACCGACGACTTCCGATATACGGGAGGCAAGTCTTTTTGCGCAGCCCCTTTCGGGCGATCATTATAGAGATGTTTATTTACAAAAATATCAATTTCCGACCTTAAATTTAGAGGACTTTGTGGGCGGCGTAGAACCCGTGAAAATGGGTGGTGGACGGCAGACCAATTCCTTGCGCCTAGAAGCAAAAAACGGGAAGCAATACGCCATGCGCGCCCTTACCAAAGATGCCAGTCGACTGCTTCCCTACCCGCTGAACGAAGTCTCCTTTGCTCAATACATCGCCCAAGACATTTTCCTAGCCACTCATCCGTTTGGTGCAATCGTTGTGCCACCGCTAGCAGATGCTGCCCAAGTTTATCACACTAACCCAAAACTCTACTATATTCCCAAGCAGCCCGCTTTGAAGAAATACAATGCCTTTTTCGGAGATGAAGTTTATTTAGTAGAAGAACGCCCCGACGAAGATTGGCGCGATGAAGCCAGCCTAGGACATTCGGAAGACATCATCAGTACTCCAAAACTGCTGGAACGATTAGGGAATAACAAACGACACAAAGTAGATCAAGATTGGGTGGTGCGTGCGCGTTTATTTGATTTGGTAATTGGAGATTGGGATCGGCACGACGACCAATGGCGCTGGGCAAGCTTTGAAGGGGAAGAAGAAGACGGCATCAAAACCTATCGCCCCATTCCCAGAGATCGGGATCAGGTCTTTCCCAATTACGACGGTTTACTGGTCGGAATTGCGCGTTTTAGTCAACCTATTTTGAAGCAATTGACACCCTACGGAGAAGACATCAAAAACATCAAATGGTCGGTTTACAATGCGCGCTATTTCGACACTTCTTTTATGAATGAAATGGAGTGGGAAGATTGGCAACAAGAAGTTCGTTTTTTGCAAAAAGAACTAACAGATGAGGTAATAGATGCCGCTTTTGCTACCGCCAATGCGACTCAAGATAAAGATTTGCAGTTTAAAGATATTGCGGAAGTGATGAAAAAGCGTCGTGATAATCTAATGGATTTTGCGAGGCGATTCTATTTATTGAATGCAAAAAAAGTAGATGTCGTTGGCACAAATGACAAAGAGCTATTCATCATAGATCGTCAGACAGATAGCACTACGCTTGTGCGCATGTACGATCCTAAACAAGATACCGTCGCCTATGAACGCCTTTTCAACAATAAAGAAACCAAAGAAATTCATATCTATGGCTTAGAGGATGATGATAAGTTTCTGGTAAAAGGTGAGGTCAATATGGGTATTAAACTTAGGATTATCGGTGGTCTAGGAGAGGATAGCGTATTCGATCAATCTAAAGTGGAAAGCTTTGGGAAAAAGACTTTGTACTACGATTTCGATACGGAAGAAAACATTGTCATTTCTGAATTTGGGGAACTCAAAGACTTGCAAAGTTCTGTCACGGAGCGCAATATGTACGACCGCAAACATCCACATACAGAGTTCAATTTCACTCGACCACTGCCGATATTGGGCTTCAATCCTGACGAAGGTTTGAGTATTGGATTGAATCTGCTGCGCAAAGTATATCAATTCAAAAAATCGCCTTATAGCCAACTGCATAGCTTAAATGTCGCTTATATTTCTGCCCTCAACTCCACGGATGTCATCTACCAAGGCGAATTTCTTCGCGCAATCAAAGAATGGGATTTGATCGCTTATTTGCGCGCCCACGGCGATCGCTTCGCCTTCAATTATTTTGGATTGGGTAATGAAAGTCTAAATCCAGTGGATGATTTAGATTTTAACAGAACGCGTCAAAGTCAACTGCTCTTTAAGTTGGCTGCTCGAAAACGATTTTTAAGCGACATCGGTAGATTGTCTGTAGGTGCTTTTATAGAAGAAACAGAGCTACAACGCACACCAGATCGCTTTATCAGCACTTTAGAATTGCCCGAAGAACTTTTTGAAGAACGCTTTTACGCAGGCGCAGAAGTACAACTCAATATAGACAGAATCGACAATGAACTGTCTCCAAAGAGAGGCGCGAAATTTCACTTTTCCTATACCTATCAGTACAATTTGAGCAATGATGATCTGTCTTTTGGGCAATTAAACACAAATTTGTCGCTGTATTTTCCACTTGATAGCAAAATGCGCTATATTTTTGCCAGCCGCGTAGGTAGTACGATCAATTATAACGACACCGATTTTTTCAAACGTCCTACGCTCGGCGGTAACACCAATCTTCGGGGTTTTCGTGCCGAACGTTTCCGAGGCGATGCTACCTTCTATCACAATACCGATTTACGCGCCAAAGTACTCGAATCGGTCAATCGCTTTTTGCCCTTCACGCTCGGTCTTCACGCGGGTTTCGATCACGGCAGAGTGTGGTTAGAAAACGAAGATTCTGATACTTGGCATTACAGCTACGGCGGTGGTATCTGGATTGCACCCGCCGATCTTTTGATGCTTTCAGCGGGCTTCTATCGGTCGAGGGAACAAGGACGGGTACTGGTGCAATTGGGACATTTATTTTGATCTTAAAACTGAAAATAAAACGAGATGACGAATTGTCGAAAAGAAAAAGATAGCATTGGCTACATAGACGTTCCTGCCGATGCGTATTGGGCAGCACAAACGCAACGCTCCAGAGAAAATTTCAAAATTGGTGGACAACAGATGCCCAAAGAGGTGATTGAGGCTTTTGCGATTTTGAAAAAAGCGGCCGCACGCACCAATGAGGCATTGGGCGTATTGGCTAGCGAAAAAGCCGATTTGATTGCAAAGGTTTGTGATGAAATATTAGCAGGCGAATTGAGCGATCAATTTCCTTTGGTGGTTTGGCAAACGGGTTCTGGCACGCAGTCGAATATGAATGTAAACGAAGTCGTTGCCAATCGAGGACATGTCTTGAATGGTGGTCAATTGAGTGATGAAAAGAAAGCCTTGCACCCCAATGATGATGTCAATAAATCACAATCTTCCAATGATACTTTTCCGACTGCGATGCACATTGCTGCTTATAAAAAAATCGTGGAAGTGACCATTCCTGGCATGGAGCAATTGCGAGATACGCTACAAGCGAAGTCGCAGCAATTCATGGAAGTGGTAAAGATTGGGAGAACACATTTTATGGATGCGACACCCGTAACGGTTGGACAAGAATTGAGTGCTTATGTATCGCAATTGAATCATGGCATCAAAGCCATTAAAAATACGCTGGATCATTTGTCAGAATTGGCTTTGGGTGGAACGGCAGTCGGAACGGGACTGAACACGCCAGAAGGCTATGCGACTATGGTGGCGGGAAAAATCGCGGAGTTCACCGATTTACCTTTTCGCACTGCAGAAAACAAATTTGAAGCCCTAGCCGCCCACGATGCCATAGTAGAAGCGCACGGCGCATTGAAAACGGTGGCTTGTAGTTTAATGAAAATCGGAAATGACATTCGAATGCTGGCTTCTGGCCCGCGCTGTGGCATCGGCGAATTGATTATTCCTGCCAATGAACCTGGTTCTTCCATTATGCCTGGAAAAGTCAATCCGACGCAATCCGAGGCTTTAACGATGGCAATGGCGCAAGTTGTGGGCAATGACGTAGCGATCAACGTGGGCGGCATGACGGGACATTTTGAATTGAATGTCTTTAAGCCGATGATGATTTACAACTTCTTGATGTCCGCACAATTGATTGGAGATGCCTGTGTCAGTTTTGACGAAAATTGCGCCAAAGGCATCGAAGCCAACCACGATCGTATTCAGCAGAATTTGAACAATTCTTTGATGCTGGTGACTGCGCTGAACACTAAAATTGGTTACGATAATGCGGCAACAATCGCCAAAAAAGCATACAAAGAGAACAAGACTCTAAAGGAAGTGGCTATCGAATTGGGCATGCTTACTGCCGAAGAATTTGAAGAATGGGTGCGTCCAGAGAAGATGGTGTAGATTTGAAGTGAGAGCTCAGTTGTTCTGTTGCATTTATTTGCACCTTTCAATTAAACCAACTATATTTGCCATGCGTTATAAAAAACGAGAATCTAGGAGAGGGAACATTTTTGTTCCCTCTTTTTTATGTACTTACTTTAGGTCAAACAAATGATAGAAGAGAAGATTGCGAATTTAGTGGAAGAGAAATTCGCTGAAGAGGGCTGGGAAGACTGTTTTTTAGTAGAAGTTAAGTTGCACGGCAGTCATAAACTGGATGTATTTATTGATAGCGATAAGGGCATCACTTTTAAGATTTGTCAGCAAGTGAGCCGTCATCTGGAAGCGGTATTGGATGAAGAATTGTGGCTGGGTGAAAAATATACTTTGGAAGTTTCTTCACCTGGTACGAGTCGTCCACTGAAATTGAAAAGACAATACCCCAAAAACATTGGACGTAAGTTAGAAGTGAAGCAAAAAGAAGGTGGAAAAGAAGAAGGTAAGCTAGTGGCAGTAAGCGAAGCAGCAATTGTATTGGAAAAAAAAGTAAAAGTAAAAGAAGGCAAAAAAAAGCGAAATGAGCTTGTAAAAATCGAGATTCCTTTTGCACAAATAGAGCAAGCAAAGGTGAAAATAAGTTTTAAATAAGTATTGGGTTTTAGGTTGTAAGTATTAGGTAACCAACGCTAATTGCGACGTATCAGTTACTTTATACTTACTCCATAATACTTACTACTTAGTGACGCTAAAAAAATAGCGTTTTCGATTTATGAGCAGACTTCTGCCTCAGGCGGATAAGAAGGTCAGAGCAGGCAAATCGAAAGGTTATTTTTTCCTTAATACCGTGTAAACTGAGTTTCTTTGTATTTTAGATAGGGGAGTTTGAGGGAGAAAAAAAGGTTTTAGAAAAACCCTTTTTTCTCCCTCAACCCTTTTTCGCCGCCGTCTTCGACGGCGGCAGATGGGTTTTTTAAAGCTCGAAATTGGAAGAAACTTATTTTACACGGTAATAAGTCCTTACAAAATAAATCAATATGGTAAATTTAGTAGAAACATTTACGGATTTCAAGCAGATGAAGAGCATTGACCGTCCGACGATGGTGCGGGTGTTGGAAGATGTGTTCCGTACTTTGATAAAGAAAAAATATGGCTCAGATGAAAATTTTGATGTCATTGTCAATACCACTAAAGGGGATTTGGAATTGTGGCGGGTGCGCGAGATTGTGTCAGATGGAGAGGTAACGGATGATCGAAGCCAAGTATCTATTTCAGAGGCACTGATGATAGATGAAGATTACGAAATAGGAGAGGAGTGCTACGAGCAATTGCGGCTCGAATATTTTGGTCGTCGTTCGATTATGGCAGCGCGGCAGACCTTGATTTCCAGAATCATGGAGCTTGAAAAAGATGAAATTTTCAAGCGATACAGCGAACGCGTTGGTGATGTAGTATTAGGCGAAGTACACCAGATTTTGAAACGAGATATTCTAGTGCTAGACGATGCGACGGGCAATGAGATCATTTTGCCTCGCAATCAGATGATTAAAGGCGACTATTTCCGCAAAGGCGATATGGTGAAAGGGATTATCAAGAATGTGGAAATGCGCAACAACAATCCAGTCATCATTATGTCTAGAACAGACAACAACTTTTTGGCAAAACTGCTAGAGCAGGAAGTACCAGAAATAGAAGATGGCTTGATTACCATTCAGCGCATTGAACGATTGCCTGGGGAGCGTGCAAAAGTAGCCGTAGAATCTTACGATGATCGCATTGATCCCGTGGGTGCTTGCGTTGGGATGAAAGGTTCCAGGATTCATGGCATCGTTCGCGAATTGCGCAATGAAAACATTGACATTGTCAACTACACCAACAACGACAGTCTATTCATTCAACGTGCCTTGACACCCGCTAGAGTGACCAGTATTGACCTGAATGAAGATGACAAACGAGCGGCTGTTTATTTAGAAGCCGATCAAGTTTCTTTGGCAATCGGAAAAGGTGGCAGTAATATCAAATTGGCAAGCCGTTTGTCGGGCTACGAAATTGATGTCTTCCGCAAAGGAGAAATTGAGATTGACGACGTTGATTTGGAAGAATTCTCGGATGAAATTGATAGCTGGATCATTGATGCTCTCAAAGGCATTGGTTGCGATACGGCAAGAAGCGTCTTGGAATTGAGCAAACAAGAGCTATTGCGCAGAACGGATTTGGAAGAAGAAACAGTTGAAAGTGTCATTAAGATACTGCAATCGGAGTTTGATGATTAGTGGCATCCCGTTTTTAGCTTTGAAGAGAAGTTCACAGGTTGGTTTTAGAATCAGCCTGTGAATGATTAAATAACTACATTTGTTCAACTAAAACGCAAAACAAATGCGATCTGCTCTTCAATTTATGATATTGTTTTGTCTCCTCAGTGTAGCTGTTTTTGGACAAACAAATACGCCTGCCTTCCTTTTCGGGGATGCTTTGCCTGATGCGCCTGAGCTATCTGCTAGAGGGGAGTACCAAGTAGGTGTTCGCACAATAGAACTGCTTCATAAAGACCAAATAGACATCCTAAATTCAAAAGAGGGCAATGATCCTTTGTACGATCGTCCTTTGACGATAGAGGTCTGGTATCCTGCTGAATTATCGGAAGGAGCACCCGAATTGGTGACTTACGATGAAGTGTTGGGCATGGCAAATAATCCGCAACGTCCATTGATTCCCTTCACTTTTCAAGGAAGAGCCGCCAGAGATGCCACACCGAAAAAACAAGCGGCGCCTTATCCATTGGTCATTGTTTCGCATGGCTACGTTGGTTCTAGGTATCTGATGACTTACTTGACCGAAAATCTAGCTTCCAAAGGCTATGTGGTCGTTGCGATAGATCACACGGAATCTACATTCAGGGATGCTGCTCCTTTTCCTAGTACTTTACTGAATCGCTCCAAGGATGTACTGTTTGTATTGGATCAAATGGCAGCGTTGGGCGAGGCGGATAGCAGCAGTTTTTTAGCGGACTTGCTTGATAGCGATAATACCGCCCTGATAGGTTACTCGATGGGAGGCTATGGTGTATTGAACGTGGCAGGTGCAGGTTACAGCGATTTAGCGGTTCAATTATTTGGAGCTATGTCCAAAGGCAGTAAAGCTTTGGTCGCTCGGGCAAGCAGCAATGAAGAGTATCGAAAAAGCATTGATCCTAGGGTAAAAGCAGTAGTCGCCTTCGCGCCTTGGGGCATGGAGCGCGGTGTTTGGGATGCGGAAGGCTTGAAGGGTTTGAAAATTCCGACTTTCTTTGTGGCGGGTAGCCAAGATGATGTTTCGGGCTATGAAAAGGGCATAAAAGCCATTTATGAAGGGGCGATCAATGCAGATCGTTATTTGCTCACTTACAAGAACGCTCGTCATAATGTAGCACCCAATCCGCCGCCTGCCATAGCCCTACAACAAGGTTTGCATTTTGACGAGTATTACCGCTACGCAGAACCCGCTTGGGATGAACGGCGCATCAACAATATCAATCAACATTTTGTAACGGCATTTTTGGGAATGTATTTAAAGCAACTAGCACACGATAAATACTTAGAGGTGTCGTCTAATGCTAATGATGAGAATTGGACTGGCTTCAAAGCGAGAACTGCTGTAGGTTTAGAATTGCTGCAAGAAGAAGGAATAAAATAATATGCAAAATAAAGCCAAAATACGCTATTTCTACTGCTAGAAAATCTTATCCATAGCCAATTCTAGCAATACAGATTTACAACGAATGACCTCCTTTTTACGAAAAACAGCCTCTTTCAAATATTGATTGTCGTCGGGTTGGGTGTGTTGGGTGATCTGTTCTTCATTGATATTCAATACCCAAACTTCTTGGATATTCGCCGCTACGTATAGCGGAAGTTTGATGTCGTAATCGTAGCCCACCAAAGTGTCAGCGACTTCAATAAGGAAAAGAATATCTTCGGGAGTAGGATGTCTTTCGGCATAAAAATCTGCTCGTGCTTTCAAGATCGCGAGGTCAGGTTCTGGTTCTGAATAAGGCGTGAGACGAATTGGGTCTTGAATTCCAATGACTAATTCGTCTTCTAGTAGTTGATTTAATAGCTTATTCAGTTTTTTGACATAGCTAGCTTGCCTACTACCAATTGGTGTCATTTCTATAATTTCTCCGTGAATTAATTCTACTCGATCGGCTGGCGTTAAGATACCTGCCTTTAACATCTTGTAATAGGCTTCGACATCAAATAATTTTTTCTCAAGCTTGAAAGAAGTTCCTGTCATCATGTAGCTGGATTATTGAGCTAGAAAAGTTTAATTTACTGATTTTTATGAAAATAATTTATCTTCTGACAAGCTAACTAAAGTGCAATACTTCTTTCACCTTTTCTCCTTCCTGTATTTTTTTCTCTAAATCTGTTCTAATACTATGTTCCAATTCTCTTGCATGCAGTTTCCACCAAAAATGGGCAGGAATTTCGCCATTACTGTGTTTTTCTAAGCGATACATCAATGATACATTAGGATTTTCTTTTCCATTTGCTATGCGACTTAAGGTGGTGGCATGTATGCCGATATTTTCCGCAAAGTCTTTGTTGCTTTTCTTAGTGATCTTGATATAATTTTTCAATTGACTAGAAAAACTGAATGCCTCCTCAAACGCTCGTTTTTTGAAATAGTCCTGCATCTGGAGCTTGAACTTTACTAGATTTCCGAATAATATTTCGGATGCGCTCATATTATTTAGTCGCTCCAATCGGATTTTCCTGAATTCTTCTTCTACGGCTTTCTGCTCCTCCGAGGACAGTGTTTCATTAAAGACAAAGCTTTCTACAATTTCTTCATCCGTATATTCTTTGCTCAATTCTCGATAGATTTGCTCACTCTTCTTCATCTGTTAAGTATTTATCAATCAAAGCTCTGGAAGATGCTTGTTCTACCGCAAGCAATCTTCCGTATTGTCGGAATCCATATTTATCTTGGTACAGATCAATTAGTCTGGTTTTGGGTTGCAAAGAAACAAAGCCAAAATAATCTTTGTCAAATGCAACTTTACAAGCGAATCCGATTAGACAACCTGCCACATGCTCAATTTCTTTGTCCACACCTCTATTTTTAGCACCTACTTCAATTAGATTTAAGTGGATTCTATATTCCTCTGGATGATCTATTAAAGACATTAAACCAAGAATTTCTTCTTCCTCATCTATTAAATATATCTTGTAAACTTCATTTTCTTTTTCTCGTTTCCAGTCGAATTTGAATTGTTTGGATTGCTCAATCCAGTTGTAATCCAAATTTGCTACTTTTTCGATAATAGATTGCAGCGTCTTTCCTGTTTCTTTCTCTATTAGCATAGGCTACATTTGTAGAAACAAATATATCACTTAAATTGATTAATTTTATAAATTATTTTTTATTATAATCAATAAATTTAGAAAGACAAGCTTCTTTTTGTGTTACAATAATTAAAGTGATTAAGGCTTAGGTACTCCGCCTTATTTATATTGTCAAAAAAATTGTATAATATATTGATTTTGAGTAAATTACTGTCCGAAATCCGACATTGTACTTACCGACTCACACGCCCATTTTCTTCCTCCAAACCCGTGTTTCTTCTTCGAGCTTTTTTCACTTCATTATTGCCGAAAGCATAGCTCAAATTTAAGCGCACTTGCCGACTTTCCCAGCCGCCTGTGCCCTCAATGAATAAATCGCCGAAACGCATTTCGCCACGCCAAGGCGACGTAAACAAAACATCGCCGAAAGCCAAACGTGCAGACAACTTATCGTCCAAAAATTTCTTTTGTATGGCAATGTCCAGCGAACCCAAACTTTGGGTGCGATAAGTGCCGCCCCAGACGGAAGGCGAACTGAACCAACCCGAAATTTCCAGCTTGAAACCTGCGGGCAATGTAAAATTATTTTGGGCATAAAAGCTAAGCGTACTTTGGTCAATAGCTCTGAATTTTTCGTCCGTGCCTTCGTAAGCAGCATGGAAAGCATTCAAACTAAAATAAACGCTCCACCATTTGGTGGCATCGAAAGGATAGCTGATGCCCAAATTCCAAACTTCTTGATTAGCGATGTTTCTCGTAATCAGGAAGTTACGCGTCGCGCCCAGCGTATCGGTGACTTGCGCAAAAAAGTCCTGAATACGGCTGTAGCTGATAGAAGTAGTCAAGCGGTACTTGTAAGTATGCGATAATTTGATGTTATTGGTGTATTGTGGCTGCAAAAATGGATTGCCTTTAGCAAAACTCAACTCATCCAATTGTCGCTCGAATGGATTAAGACTTTCGTAATTGGGACGCTGAATGCGGCGGCTGTAAGTCAAAGCCCAAGAGCTGCTGTAATTGGGTGCAAAGGTCAAACCGCCGCTTGGAAACCAATTCAAATAATTGCGTTTCACTTGATCGTCTTCGTTCACTTGCGCACTCGTCAAAATACCTTCCGAAATGGTCTGCTCGGCACGCAAACCCATTTGTAAATTCCACTTGTCCCACTTTTTATTGTAATTCAAATAAGCCGCATTGATGTTTTCGGTATATTCAAATTGGTTGCTGCGACTTTCATTCAAAATATCTCGATTTTCGAGTACATCGTAGAACTGAAAAACATTGTTCGTACGCACATTGGAGTACTTCAAACCCACGCCCAGCTTACCGCCCAGCCAATTTTGCGTATAATCTGCTTTCACCGTAAAAATGTCAATATCAATTGGTGTGTTCATCCTAAAATTGCGCTCAAAAAGACTTGCACCTGTCCTTGCATCAATGTAATTATTGGGCTGAAAGCTCATCCGCTCTCTATCGTAGCGACCATAATCTATGTCGAATAAGAATTCGTGTCCACTGGTATCAGCAAAGCAATAATTGATGTTGCCGAGGACATTA
>JBCCRX010000043.1:0-25094 GCA_039201015.1 Bacteroidota bacterium
CCGATTCCTCTCTCCCTCCTGAAGCTCCCTTCGCTGCGTCAGCAGCGAAGTACATGGAATTTCAACACTTAAGGAGACGCTATTGCAGCATTTACTAATCACCGCATTCCGTTATAATCAGCAAAATTTATATTGTATGCGAATTATGAGTAGGCTAGTTAATAGGACGACCTCCAAGTCATCCTATTAACTTCAATTTCAAAAGATCAAGACTTCACTTTGAAGCAGAATCCTTGAACGCCATAAGTTGATTTTCAACCTCAATCTCTTAACTTTTTTGGGTCTTCGGTTATTTTTGTGGAAAATGAAAAAAGTACTTTTTTCATTTCCCACTAGAAGGGGTTTTGTGGAGAGAGAAAATTACATAATTTTCTCTCTCCACAAAATTCCCCGATAAGCCACTTTTTTTGCAAGTGTGCAATTTGCTACACACACACAAACTTAGATCAAAACAACAATGACAAGCCTTCTTCTACTACTACTCAGCGTGGTCATCATCGTATTATTGACGGCGCGATTCAAAGTACATCCATTCTTAGCCTTACTTGCGGCTGCTTTGATTTTCGCCCTCTTTTCAGGCATGCCTTTCGACACTATTCTCGAATCCATTAATGAAGGTTTTGGTGGTACGCTCGGGAAAATTGGCTTGGTGATCGTGCTAGGCGTCATTATTGGCGCATTTTTGGAGCATTCGGGAGGTGCGTACAAGTTGGCGGAAATTGTGCTGAAAGTAATTGGACAGAGGCGAGTGCACGAAGCAATGGGCATCATTGGTTACATTGTTTCCATTCCTGTTTTTGTGGATAGCGGCTTCATTATTTTGAATCCCTTGAACAAAAGTTTGAGTAAACGCGCAAAACTGTCCGTAGCAGGAACGGCAGTTGCGCTAGCATTGGGCTTGCTGTTGACACACGTCATGGTGCCACCCACGCCTGGACCAATTGCAGCAGCGGGTATTTTGAAAGCAGATATTGGGTTGGTGATGCTGGTAGGTTTGGGAGTCAGTTTATTGACATTGGTGGTCGCAATTGTGTATGCCAAAAAAGTAGCCGCTAAGGTCTATATTGACCCAAATCCTGAACTGGACGAAAAAGCAGTGGAGCAAAAAATCAAAGCCGCACCAAGCGCATTGAAGTCCTTTTTACCCATTTTAGTGCCGATTGTCTTAATTGTCGGCAAATCGGTCGTGGAATTTAATATAGCAGAAAAAACCGTTCTGTCTTTTCCCATTCAATTGCTTTACTTTCTAGGAACACCCGTCATAGCATTATTGGTTGGGGTATTGCTTGCCTTTTTATTGCCTAAAAAATGGGATACAGAATTGCTTTCTACCACAGGACTGGTCGGAAAAGCACTACAAGATGCCTCTACGATTTTATTGATTACTGGCGCGGGTGGTATTTTTGGCGCAATTCTACAAAACTCAGATCTATCGGAAGTCTTATCCAATGCGCTGTCTGGTTTAAATTTAGGAATCTGGTTACCCTTTATTTTAGCGGCAGCGATAAAGACTGCACAAGGTTCTTCTACGGTCGCTTTGATTACGACTGCCTCTATTTTAGCTCCTTTGACAGCGAATTTGGGTTTTGATAGCGAATTGCAGAAAGCTATGATGGTCATTGCAATCGGCGCGGGTTCTTTGGTCATTTCTCACGCCAATGACAGTGCCTTTTGGATCGTGACACAACTGACTGGCATGGACGTTAAAACGGGTTATCGCGTTTATTCTTTGGGGACATTGGTGACGGGTGTTTTTGCAGCTTTGGTGCTTTTCCTACTTTCTGTATTATTGGTATAGATTCAATTTCACTCTTAAACACCTGCCCGATTGCAGGCGGTCTGTTTAGTTTATCTGTGTGAAATACGAATTTTTTCTGCGAAAAATTCAAGAGTCCTTTAGAGAATAGCTAAATACATTCTTTATTGGAAGAAACTTAGATTTCCACTATATTGTTGCTTTGAATAAAGCTCAATTTTTGATGATGATAAAAATAGAAAAATCAGAGATCATTGATTTGATGGTTGCTCATTATAAAAGTCAATTGAAAGAAAGTACTTATCAAATGTATCATTTTCAACAGCAATACAACTGTTCTTTGCAGGAACTAGAACAAAAAATAAACGATAGTAAAGAAGAAGTCTTTGGCATTTGGGAAGATTATATTTCTTGGCGAGGACATCAGCAGTCAGCGCATTATCTAATTGAAAAAATCCAAAAAATAGAGCATGGACTTTTTGAAGTTACTTGAAAGTAAGACTTTTATCGAAGAATGGGTAATCTTAGATAATAGAGTTTGGGAAACTGGGCTTTACTACAAAATAAGGGTGACTCTAAAAGACGAATCTCTATTTCAAGCTTCAGAATATAAAGACATCAAAGAAAGAAGTTACTCCTTTCACTGGCAAGATAAAGAAGGAAAACTCATCATCCGCTGGGATAATGCGCCACATTTTAAAGAAATAGCTACTTTTCCTCACCATAAACATTTTATTGATCGAGTAGAAGAAAGTATAGAAATGACTTTAGAAAATGCGCTGAACGCAATGGAAAAAATGCTCGAAAATGAATAGAATATCCTAGCTACTGCCAAAATAACTTCCTCAATTTTTGCTGAACTCCTAAATCTATGTACATTAGCTTTTTTAGTATAAATCCTTGATTTAAAGCAAACAAATCATCCATTTTTATGAGAGTTTTGCTCGTCTTTTTATTATTTATTGTTTACGCACTTTTTGCGCGCTGGTACTATGTATGCCAACTAAAAGGATTGTGTGAGGAAAAAGTAGAACGCCCCATGACACTACAATTGACCGACGAAGAAGGAGCAGTGCTGCTAGAAGGCTACGAGCAATTTGCTTTTGATACCACCAAGGTCTTGCCCAATTTGACGGACAACAATAAACTGTTTTTGGATAAAGTAGCGGAATACGTCAAAGCGCATCCAGATAAGAATCTTACCATCACGGGTTTCTATCGCCCGAGTGAAGAAGGGCGCAGTTCGGGTATGTTCGAGAATTTGGGTGTGGCTAGAGCAGACCGAATTCGATCTTTATTGGCAAGGAGAGGGATCGGCGAAAGCCGCATTACACTGGATTATGCAAAAGCATCTGATGAAATGCTTACTACACCGTTAGCATTTGAATTATTTACACCTGAACTACCTTCTGACTTTGATAAAACGGCTTTCACTTTTACCAATATGACTTTTTCGGACGCCAATTTTGAGTACAATTCCGCAGCTTTCAATCCAGGTACGCAACTGCAAACCTATGCCGATTCGGTTAGCACTTTTTTGGAATTGAATCCCGATCGAAGTTTAACAATCGTTGGGCATACCGATTCTATTGGTAGTGATGCTTTCAATGATAATTTGGGACTGGAAAGAGCCAAAAATGCGCGCCAGTACTTCCTAGATTTGGGCGTAGAAAGTGAGATAGCAACCGAAACTATGGGCAAACGCCGTCCAGTTGCGCCCAATTCCAAAGCAGGCGGAGGCGATAATCCAGAAGGCAGGCAAAAAAACCGAAGGGTCAATTTCGTAATTAATTGAATTAGAGGACAGATTAGAGAAGTCAGACGCATACTACTGACACTCGAACCGTCAATCTTTGATTGCGGTAGAAAAGACTTTTGAAGTTTTAAACTTGGAAAGCTTGTAAATTAAGCTCAATAGCTTAAACTTCAAAAGTCTAACATCTACTTTTGCAAAAATTGTCAAAGGACTAAATAAAAAAACCTTAGCATGTCAGAACTGAATTTTGATAATTTTTTCACTGCTTTCGATTCTAGTGAAAGCTTGGCGCTATTAATTGCCTTAATCATTGCTTATATATTGGGTATTCTCACAGGTTTATTGCTGCGAGGAAGAAGGGTACGGCAGTTGAAAAAAGAACTAGCAGAGAAAGAAGAAGCAGTCAATACTTTGCAAGCTAGAGTGGATGAACTGAACCAACAAATGGCCATGAAAGATGCTGATCTACAAAAAGTGCGTTTGGAAAACGAGGATTTGTACACACGCATTCGTATTTTGGAGAGCGATAAGCAGCAATTGCAAACCGATTTGAACGCAACTTTAGATCAAATGCGCTTATCGAAAGCTAGTAAAGATGCTTACGAAGCAACTATTACCGATTTGACCGAGCAGCTCAATCTAAAAGAGGGGCAATTAGCAGCAGCAACTGCGACAACGCCTGTGGTCATCTCGTCTGAGAATTCGCCCGCCAAGGCTTACGACAATAGCGACACAAGTGAAGTACAAGCACTGTATGCCCAAACCAAAAATCGTTTGGAACTGCTGGAAAATAAGATTAATAAACTAGAATCTGAAAACGCAGTTTTACAAGAAGATTTACAAAAAATCACGCAAGGAGCAGCACTGGCACCAGAGCAAATGGATAAACAAGTGGTGCTGGGACGTCCGCGCAACGCAGAGGTCATCGGCGGACGTATTTTGACGGACGAAGCTGTAGAAAAAGATGACCTAACGCTTATCAATGGGCTTGGACCTTTCCTAGAGCGGAAACTCAACGAAATTCAGATTTACACCTACGAGCAAATCAGTACTTGGAGTACTTCGGACATTGAATCCATTACAAAACAAATTGGATTTTTCCCAGGACGAATAGAACAAGACAATTGGGTGGGACAAGCTGCTCGATTGCAGCAAATAAAAGTGGATAATCCCAAAGCATTCACTAAGGAGGAAGAACATCCAAGTAATCCAAAAGATTTGAAAATCATCGCAGGTATCGGGCCGAAAACAGAGGAACTGTTGAAGAATAACGGTGTTCGCAATTGGGTAGAATTGGCTAGTACTGACGTAGAGCGATTGCGCGCCATTCTCAGAGATGCGGGTGCGCCTTTCGATACTTTAAATCCTTCTACTTGGCCAGAACAGGCTCGTCTAGCTTCCAATGGGGAATGGGAGAGATTTGAAGATTATCAAGGTTATTTAGGGGTGGATTAGTTGTTGGTAGTTGGCTATTAGCAATTGGTCAAAATCCTAACAAAACGTATGAAAAAAATAGTCGTATTAACGGGTGCAGGCGTGAGCGCGGAAAGTGGCATCAATACTTTTCGTGACGCCGATGGGCTTTGGGAAGGACACGACGTGATGGAAGTCGCTACGCTGCAAGGATGGTACAACGACCAAGAGTTGGTACTGGATTTCTACAACCAAAGACGTGCGCAACTTTTCAAAGTAAAACCCAATGCTGCCCATAAAGCTTTGGTAGAACTAGAAGATTATTACGATGTTTCCGTCATCACGCAAAACGTGGACGATTTACACGAACGCGCTGGTAGTGAAAAAGTGATACACTTGCACGGCGAACTTTTGAAAGTACGCAGCTTAGATCATCCTGAACTGGTTTATGAATGGAAAAAAGACTTGAAAACGGGCGATTGTTGTGAAAAAGGAGTACAGTTGCGTCCGCACATCGTTTGGTTTGGTGAAGAAGTACCGATGCTTCCACTCGCTGCTGCTTTAGTTGCCCAAGCAGACATTATCATCATTGTCGGTACTTCCATGCAAGTCTATCCTGCTGCTTCGCTTACCGATTATGCCAAAGAGGGTACACCCATTTATTACATTGATCCGAGACCTTCCATTAACTACGAATTGAGTCGATCTAATCAATTGGAGGTGATAGAGGCGAAGGCGACAAAGGGTGTTCGGGGCTTGGTAGATCGGCTTGTTCGAGCTATGAAGTAGCTATTCATTTAAGTGTTTTCTGGATTGCCTAGGTGTTCTTCGTCAAAATCATTCAATTTGATAATATTGAGTAGTTGTTCGTCTTTTGAGCTTTTTGTTACTGTAGCAAGAGACCCTTAGCTATTGTGTATGGTAAACTTCTAATTACACTACTTTGAAGAACTCAAACCGATAGAAGTTGTTTATATCTATGAAGAAAGCTTTATATTTGTTACGAAACAGATAGAAACTTAACTTTTTCGATCAAAATTGGACTCTTCAAATTTAAAAACTATATGGCGATAGATCGCGCTTTGATTTTAGAGGCACTTTCAATGGTGCGCGACCCTCAATCTGGTCAGGACATTGTAAGCAGAAACATGGTACAAGATCTAGTCGTAGAAGGAAATAATGTCAACTTTAGTCTTCTTTTACCCTCTTTAGACATAGAAAGTAAATCTGATATGAATTTTGCTTGTATTGGAACGATTCAAAAGTTGTATCCAGAGGCAGAAGTCAATATTCACATGATGACCCAAAATCCAACAGCCAAAAAGGTCAATGTGTTGCCGCAGGTAAAAAACATCATCGCGGTGGCTTCGGGTAAAGGAGGCGTTGGAAAATCTACAGTAGCTAGCAATTTGGCTTTGGCTTTGCAACAGTTGGGCGCGAGCGTGGGTTTGATAGATGCGGATGTTTACGGTCCTTCCATTCCGACGATGTTTGGTTTGCAAGGCAAGCGACCAAAGGTGCAGCAACTCTATGGAAAACCTAAGATGATGCCTCTGAAAGCGCACGGTATTCAGTTGATGTCCATTGGTTTTATCATCGAACCTGAGCAGGCGGTGGTTTTGCGTGGTCCTAGGTTGGCGGGCGTGATTAAGCAATTCATCAGTGAAGTCATCTGGGAACCTATGGATTACTTAATAGTGGATTTACCGCCAGGCACAGGAGATGTCCAACTGACTTTGGTGCAAAGTGTTCCTGTTACAGGAGCAGTAATTGTAACTACGCCACAAGAGGTGGCAGTTGCGGATGCTATAAAAGCGATGAATATGTTTCAATTGCCCTCTGTGACTGTTCCGATCTTGGGCGTTGTGGAAAATATGTCATGGTTTACACCAGCGGAACTACCCAACAATAAATATCGTATCTTTGGGCAAGGTGGCGGAAAGTTACTAGCAAAAAAGAGTCAGTCGGTGCTTTTGGGGCAAGTCCCGATTGTGCAAAGCATCAGAGAATCGGGTGATGAAGGAAAGCCCGTTGTATTAAAGGAAAATAGTATTCCTGCAAAAGCTTTCCAGCAAGTTGCCAAACGAACCTTACAGCAAATCGCTATCCGGAACGAGTATTTGCCACCTACACAGATGGTGCAGATGCAGAATTGAAAATGCTAGAGCAATAACTTCTCACTAAATATTCAAAAAGCAATATCAATGAAAGAAAAAGATCAGCTAACCGAACGGGTAGAAAAAGCCCTAGATCATGTTCGACCGCATTTGAAAATAGATGGTGGAAACGTAGAAGTAGTTAACATCACTGCGGATAAAGTAGTCCAAATCAAATGGTTAGGAAATTGTGAAGGTTGCACTATGTCCGCTATGACAATGCGAGCAGGAATAGAAGAAACCCTTAGAACTCATGTCCCTGAAGTCGCTGGTATTGAAGCTTTGAATGGGATAGGAATAGAATGATATTATATATATTCACATAAACATCCTATTGTTAACTGAATTTTAAATTTATTCAGTAGAAATCTTTGTCGCCTGAAAGACTTTTGTAATTTTATGCCGTTTGTGTAGCCTAAGGAACTACTATAATTACCGCTATTTGCACTTATAATTGTGCTTGCTTCAAATTCCTAGTCCATCTAACAATCCAACCATTTAAAGAATATTAGTTTACTTACTCAATTTTATTAACAAAATTTATATTAGTATGAAAAACTTTACACTTCGACTTATGGGCTTTTTATGTGCGGCTTTCCTGGTCGGCAACACACTAAATGCCCAGTCTGTGTACGTATTAGAACCTGAATCTTTGTTCGGGAGTTATAATTTTGATGATGCGCAATTTGGTGCGCCTTTGACCGATTCTGTTTGGATTGGAGAAGCTGTAGTTATTGATGTAGGAGGTGAAAATTCTTCTCAAGGTTGTGGCGTAGGTGCAGAAGTGCTAAATGCTGCAAGTATTGAGGGTAGAATTGCTTTAATTGATCGCGGTTCTTGTCGTTTTGACGAAAAGTTCACCAATGCGGCTAATGCAGGAGCGATTGCAGTCGTTATTATTAATAACCAACCTGGTGCTGGTGCTATGGGGATGGGAGGTGCATCTGATATTACTGATGTTCCTGTTGCTTCTTTATCCTTTGAAGACGGCGCATTAATCAAGGCTACCCTTGAAACGGATACCGTAGTAATGATGATTGGTGATACGGTCATTACAGTAGATAATGATGTAGCCATTACCGCCAATCAAACCCTACCTACCGCTTTAGGAAGTATTCCGTTATCTCAGTACGATGAAAGTAATCCTTTTGTTTTCAGACCTGGTGGGACAATTAGTAACATCGGTCGAAACGAAGCTGCCAATGCCGAGTTGAAAGCAACGGTCAACTTCACACCTATCGGAGGAGAAGCGACTACTGTTTATCAAGATAGCTTTATACTAGAGGCTTTACCATCGGATTCGACTTCTGATATTTTCTTGCTGGCTGAGTATTCACCAGAACCAGAGCTAGGCGCTTATGATGTGACTTATGAAGTAAGCACAGACAGTACAGAGACTTTGACAAATGACAACACCTCTGGTTTCCAATTCAATTTTACAGAACGTGCTTTTTCTAAAGCTTCTTGGCTTTACGGTGCAGATTTCCCATTCGCGACAATCTTCAGAACTATTGGTGGTGGTGGTGAAGTTGAATTTTTAACTGGTTTCAATGTACCTAAAGGGGTTGGTTTCCAAATGGATAGTGTTTTCTTTGATGTGGCGACCAATGCAGAAAGCTTGGCAGAGGAGTTTGTAGAAGCTTACGTGTATGAGTGGGTAGATATTAATGAGGATGGAGGTTTCAATGCAGATGAGTTGACGATTGCGGGTTTTGCCTTCAATATTTTTGATTCCGATGAAACCGCTACACAAGCGCAGTTGAGGTTGCCATTGTTGGACTTCGAATTACTAGAGGAAGCCTCTATTCCTTTCAGTGGCGATGATAGTAATTATATTCTCGGATTGAGATACCGAGGGGTAGAAGTCTTTTTCTTTGGTTTCGATGCAAGCGTGAGCTATAACCTATTGTCTACTTTGAACTTCAATACGGAAGGGGTGGCAACAGATTTAGGCTTTGGCTATTTAGGAATCAATGCTTGGATCGATGATGAAATTCCTGATGTAGATAATGCTTTCCTTTTCACAGGTGTAGCGGGCGATGCAATTGCTTCTGCACTTATCATTAGCCAAATTGATTCAGATGTAGATGATGTATTAGCCGAAGGCGAGTTCCAAATGGAAATGTTCCCGAATCCAGTGAGCGAGCAGTTGATGACCAAACTGAATCTAACAGAGCGTTCTACTTACTTGACCTATCAAGTTTTAGACGCTACTGGTAAAATGATTTTCGAGCAGCGCAACAATGGTTGGGTGCAAGAAGATCAGGCAAGATTCAATGTCTCTACTTTGCCACAAGGACAGTATTTCTTGCGTGTGGTGACGGATAAAGGATTTACGACGAAATCATTTGTCGTACAGCATTAGATACTTTCACAATTAGCGATCATTGAGACTTTTGAAGTTTCAAAAACTTCAAAAGTCTTGCTAAAATGAACAAAGCCACTTTCATTCCATAGATTGAAAGTGGCTTTGTTTGTTAGAATACCACAATGAAGCAATATCATAACATTACATTACAAACTCTTCTACCTCCCAGTCCACTATATTTCGCTCTTCATTAGAAAACTGGATACCAACTAGAAAAATTTGTTTGTCGGTATTTTGATAAGGTGCTAAATAGTCGCGCGTTTTGATCTGAGCTAGAGCTTCTTTAGCGGTACTTTCCATTTTAAATTCCATGAGGTAAAGGTATTTGCTGGTTTGCGCCACCAAATCCAAACGACCCTTGTGGTGTGCTACTTCTGCATCCACATACAGCTCCATATAGGACATAATAAGATAGACAATCGCATGAAAATAGCCTTCCCACATTTGTAGGATTTCGGTTTCCGTTTTGTATTGTTTGGGGGGTTGCCAATTGTATTTCAATTGAGAAAAGATGATCTTTAGCTGCGCGATGAAATCTGAAACATTGCCCGTTTTCAAAGCACGTTGCATTTTAATGAGACTATGACTGGTCGTGGATGGAATATGAAAAGTAAAAGATTCTACGAGATTGAACATCATAGATTTGCGTACCTCTGCATTGGGATAGCCCAAAAAGTAGTGTCTTTCAAATCCTACTTTTTCGGTTTTTTTGATCGTCAAATAGCCTGTTTGAAAGAGCAGCCCCGTCATATCCAATCGTTCCAGTGAAAATTTTTGGAAAAAAAGATTATCTACAATTTCTTCTTCAAACTCTTGTGGATGAATGCCTCTGTCTCGAATGGTATTCACCAAAAAAGTCGGTGTGCCAGTGGCAAACCAGTAGTTGTCAAATTCGTAAGTCAGAAAGAAACTGAGTAAAGAAAAGGGATTGTATAGAAATGTTTTGCCGTCATAAGAATAGCCATTGTACCAGCGTTTGATTTCAGCGAGTATAGTTTTTTGGTCGCTTTCGTGATGAGCGCAAGCGGCTTCTATACGTTCTTTGAAGTAAAACAAAAGTTCGTCGTGGGTGATGCCCAGCAAGTCCTTGGAAAGCAGTGAAACACTTAGATCAGTTAGATTATTGAGGTCAGAAAACAAACTGATTTTGCTGAATTTAGAAACACCTGTGATGAATAAAAAATGAATGTGTTCTTTTGAATCTAGTCCTTTCAATGGCGAAAAAAAACGCCTCAATATCTCTTGATTGGCTTTGGCTTGAGGATAATCTGTCAGAAAATCAACGACCGGTTTATCGTATTCATCGACTAGAAAAACGACGGGGCGGTATTTTTTTGAAATGTTTTCGACTAAACTGGATAACTGATAAGAAAGAGAAATATTATTTATTTCTACATCAAACTGCTCGGCATATCTCTTAATATCTGAAACCAATAATTCTTCTAGTTTCCGCTCTTTAAACCCATAATTCGCAAAATTAAATTGTAAAACTGGATAGGTTTCAAATTCATAATCGGTGGATTGCCCGATGTATAAATTTTGAAAAAGTGCTTTCCTACCCTCAAATAAATGGCGAAAGGTAGAAATGAGCAATGACTTACCAAATCTACGAGGGCGAGAGAGAAAATAGAGCTTGCCTTTTTTAATTATATCATATACTTGTCGTGTTTTGTCCACATACAACAAGTCTTCTTCTTGAATTTCCTTAAAGCTTTGTCTGCCTACTGGTAGTTCCCTCATGCTACCAAAGATAGTGAAAAAAGCAGTATTTTTGCAACTAGATGAAACAATCGTACAATGAAACTACTAGCCATCGAATCTTCCTGCGACGATACTTCCGCTGCTGTTTTGGAAGACGGAAAAGTACTGAGCAATCAGGTCGCCAGCCAAACAACGCACAAACTCTACGGTGGTGTAGTGCCAGAAGTTGCTTCCAGAGCACATCAAATGAATATTTTGCCCGTTGTGGAGCTCGCCTTGAAAGAAGCAAAAGTAGATAAGAAAGAATTGGATGCCGTTGCCTTCACGCGAGGTCCAGGCTTGATCGGTTCTTTGATCGTGGGGGTATCTTTTGCAAAGTCTCTGGCATTGGCACTAGATATTCCAATGATAGAAGTGAATCATATGCAGGCGCATGTTTTGGCACATTTCATTGATGCACCACAACCTAAATTTCCCTTTTTATGCCTCACCGTTTCGGGCGGACATACACAAATTGTTTTAGTAAAGGATTATTTGGAAATGGAAGTGATCGGTCGAACGCTGGACGATGCGGCGGGAGAAGCGTTTGATAAAACAGGAAAATTGTTGGGCTTGGATTATCCTGCAGGACCAATTATAGATGAAATGGCGCGAAAGGGAAAAGCGATTTTTGATTTTCCAGAACCCAAAATTCCAGCTTTGGATTTTAGTTTCAGTGGTCTCAAAACGGCGATTTTATATTTTTTGAAAAGAAAATTAAGAGAAAATCCTCGATTTATAGAGGAAAACTTAGCAGATATCTGTGCTTCGGTGCAAAATCGAATTGTCTCTATTTTGATGAATAAATTGGAACAAGCAGCCCAGCAAACAGGCATTAAAGAAGTAGCGATAGCGGGGGGCGTTTCTGCCAATTCTGCTTTGCGGAAAGCACTGAAAACAGTAGGCGAAGAAAAGCAATGGGAGACCTACATTCCTCAATTTCAATATTGTACGGATAATGCAGCCATGATTGGAATGGCAGCACATTACAAATATTTGAAGGGAGAATTTACAGATCAAAGTGTGACGCCCACTGCGCGTTATGCTTTGTCTTAGAAAGAATAAAAAAAACTCGAATATCGAATATCAAACAGGGAAAGTTGAATGATGAAGTAAATTAGGCGCGTAGCGTTTAACTATACCAAGCTACCTTAAGTAAGGTCTAGCCCGCCTCCTTATTCTCGTCTCCGATCATTCGCGACTTCTTAGTGAATTGGAATGCCTTTTTCATCTTATGGTAGATTCTAGTATTGTCATAAATGCCGCTGAACAATTCTGCTTGCGGACCGAAGGCATAGACGGGAATAAGGGTACAAGTATGATCGTTAGTCGTGAATTCGAGTTTCAATCTCCGCATCTTAGATTTTTCGTTGATTGCCAGTCCGCCTGTTTCATGGTCTGCGGTGACAATCACTAAAGTCTCGCCATCTTGTCTTGCAAAATCTAGCACATTCCCAATCGCTTTATCAAAATCTAAAGTTTCACTCACCAGCAGTTTTCCTTCATTGGCGTGTCCTGCCCAATCAATTTGTGAACCTTCTATCATTAGGAAAAAGCCCTTTTCGCTATGATTGTCTAAAAAGGAAGTTGCCATTTTTGTGGCATAAGGTAAGTAAGTACGTCCTTGCGTGACGGGTAGCGGATCGGCATTCGCAGTGAAAAAAGCAAAATTTTTCTCTGGGTCAATTTTATAAGAAGACAATTCACTATCAAAATGCGAGCCAACGGTGTAATTCTTTTTTCGCAATTCCTCTATCAAGTTTCGATCATCAAACTCACGGTAGTCGAAATAGCGTTGTCCGCCACCTACGAAAAAGTCAATTTCCGTTTTCATGAAATCTGAAGCAATATTTTCAAATAGCACTCGAAGTGGTTGGTGTGCAATGAAAGCGGCTGGCGTGGCGTGAGTAATAGGTGCAGTGACCACCATACCTGTAGCTAAACCGTTCTCTTCTGCTTCTTCCAGTATGGTTTTGCAAGCGACAGTATCTGCTGTCATTCCAATCGCACCGTTAAAGGTTTTGACACCACAAGAAAAAGCAGTGGCACCCGCTGCAGAATCTGTTTTTAGATTATCGTAGGCATGAGATTTATGGAAGCCAATGACAGGAAAAGACTCAATGTTCAGTTTTTTCCTGCTAGAATATATTGCGGCTGTAACTTGTGTCAGTCCCATTCCGTCTCCTATCATCAGGATGATGTTTTTGGGATAAGCAGAGGGAGTAGGAGAGGAACTGCTGTCTTTTGCAACTTCTTTTGTGCCGTCGCAGGCAGAAATTCCAAAAAAAATAATCAAAACGATCAAAGTCCTCAAGAAATACTTTTTGTATTTTTTCAACTTATGCCACATATATAATTAGATAGATTAAGAGCGTGTAAAATAGCTGTAAATTGAAAGATATACAAACAAAATATTATTCTGTAAAAATTTATTTTAAACCTAAAGGACAGTATTTTGTTCTGTATGCAATACCTTTACGGACTAAATTAGAGCAGCTGAAAATTAATGAAAACTTGCTCAAAAGATTAGATATAAACAGTTAATACAATATACTTTACAAAATATGGAAAAATAAATTAGCTCTAATTGAGCTAAATAGACCAAATATTCATCTTTATCTTAGGAAGCCGTTTCTGACCAAATTATTACTTAAAGAAGACAACAGATTTAGGAAGATCGACTGTGGACATTTTCTTTTTTACCCACAAGAGAAACAATAGCCTCACGCCCGAGGCGGACACGGTAAGGCGGACACAGTGAGGCGTTCAAGCAGCAATTTCTCCTATCCAATTGGGGAGCGATAAATGTCATTTTTGAACCCGAATTTGGAAATTATTCTTGCAGTTTAGAGCAAAAAATGACATTTCTAAATCCTAAATAAGAAATTGCTGGCGTTCAAGAAAATCCCAAAGTAAAATGCTCTTAATCAGTATTTTATACAGTTTTACTCTACGGAAAATTTGTCTGAATATCTAGTTAAATACATAAATAAGCCTAATTCAATGAAATCAACTTATTTAATCATTTTTACCGCATTGTTGTCACTCCAAGCCATGGCGCAAAATAATTCAGAAAGTCTTTTTGAGCATTTTTCAAAACAAGACTTGCTGCAAGTTACACTTGAAACAGATTTCACTTCGATGCTATCGGACAAGCAAAATGAAGCTTATCAAACGGCTACTTTTTCTTATATGGACGAAAATAAGCAAGAAGTTATTTATGAAATAAAAGTAAGGCAAAGAGGAAAATACCGCCGAAGAGTTTGCGAAATGCCTCCACTGAAATTGAACTTTGACAAAGAAGCGCTTTTGGAAAAAGGATTTTTGGATTTTGATAAAGTGAAATTAGTGACCTATTGTCTAGACGATATAGGTGCTAGAAACACAGTTGTTCGAGAATATTTAGCCTACCAGCTCTACAACGAGCTGACGCCTTATAGCTACCGCACCCAATTGGTCAAAGTTACTTATGTGGATACTATGAATCCAAAGAATAAAATAAAACACTTTGGCTTTCTGATTGAAAGTACCAGAGAATTGGCTACTCGAATCGGTGGAGAGGAAGTAGAAACTTTCAACATCAGTCCCTCCGATTTCAACCCTCGCCAAGAGGCATTGGCGGCTACTTTTCAGTATATGATCGGCAATGCAGATTGGAGTACGTCTATGATGCGCAATGTAAAAATTATTCGTCCCGATAATGAAGGCAAATTAATTCCGATTCCCTATGACTTTGATTTCAGTGGAATGGTCTCGGCTTCTTATGCTATTCCAAATAATGATTTGGGCTTGAAAAGTGTGAAAGAACGTGCCTATATGGGCTATAAGGAAGACAACGCCTCCATAGGTGTCATGCAGTCCTATTTAGAAAGAAAGAAAGCAGATTTGTATCAAATTATTAATAGATGCAAATACTTACCAAGGACAAATCGATACGAAGTGATCGAATATTTGGATACTTATTATGAGGACTCTAAAATAATGGATTAGTGTATTCTATTGAACGATAATTTTTCGTAATGTATAAAATTTAGATTACGAGTATCTTGTCTATATGTGGCTTAGTTTCAGATTTTGCTGGCATCTAACCGATTCAAATTGAAAACACCTGTAGTCAGCGACTTACATATTAAAGAAAATTATTGCTCAGTAGAATAGGATTAGTGAGTAAGATGACAGGCTTGATAGGTGAGAAGTATAGACTTTAGAAACGAGAGCTTAGACTCGTAAATTAGACTACTGAATATTTAAGAGGAAAGAAGTCAGATCGAAAAATGAATTTTTCTGTCAGGAGTTAGAAAACCCACATGTACATAATTGGAAACCAGCATCTTAAGCTTATGTGCCTGACTTCTGACAGTCCCTTCATTTCCCGAGTGCCTTAGTGGTTTGTTTTAGTCTGAGACCCTAAATACCATGTAAACTAAGTTTACTTGTATTTTAAATAGGGGAATTTGAGGGAGAAAAAAGGGTTTTTCTAAAATCCTTTTTTCTCCCTCATCTCTTGTTTGCCGCCGTCTTCGACGGCGGTAGAGGGGTTTTTTGAAGCTCGAAATTCTAAGGAATTTCTCGCTTCTCAAAATTAAAACAAACTTAGTTTACAGTGTACTAAAAATACTGTTCGTAATAATCTACAATACGTTCATCTGTTTTGACATCACTCCACCGAAGCGGATGCCGAAGCACAATACCTTCTAGCGTTCGACAGCGGCTCAAAGCTACGTAGGTTTGCCCATGTTCAAACGCGCCTTTTCCTAAGTCAATAATAACCTTATCAAATGTTTTGCCTTGCGATTTATGGATCGTGATTGCCCAAGCTAAACGCAGTGGATATTGGGTGAAAGTACCAATAACTTCTGATTTAATCTTGGCATTTTCGCCCATTTTGTAGCGCATAATTTCCCATTCTATTTGCTTTACTTCTACGTACTTTCTTCGCCCGTCTTGGGTCTCTAGCATTACTGTGATTTCCTCTTGCTCTAGTTTCACGATTTTTCCGATCGTCCCATTCACAAATTGCCGATCAGGATCATTACGAATGAACATAACTTGTGCGTTCAACTTGAGTTGCAAGATTTGTTCCGTTGGAAATAACTTAGGTGCAAAATTGCCCTTGATGTTCGCAAAATACCGATGAACGGGCATGGGTATGTGTTCTAATTCCCTTTTATTGATGCGATCGACGGTACTATTTCTGGCAGAAAGCGTGATGTAAAAATCTTCAGATTCAAAATTTGGGAGATAGCGCTCATTCAAATCCATTAGATCATCCTGATCCAAGCGATTGGTGCGCACCGCATCTAGCAGTCGAATGAAATAGCGGGCTTCTTGCCGATAGACTTTGCGCAATTCAATTTTATCGACCTCAAATTGCTCAAACACTTTGGCAGAAAAAAAATAAGGGCTATCGTAATAGGTGGAAAAGATGTTGCGCTCAATATCATTGGCGACAACGGGCGGCAATTGAAAAAGATCCCCAAAAAAAACGACTTGTACGCCACCAAAAGGCAACTGATGGTCTCTATTAATGCGCAGAAAGCGATCAATGTGGTCCAATAAATCTGCGCGCACCATCGAGATTTCATCAATAATCATGACTTCCATATGCTGATACAATCGGCGATCTCGGCGGCGCCCAACATCTTTTGCTGTCAATAATTTAGCAGGAAAACGAAAGAAAGAATGAATGGTTTGACCTTGCACATTCAGTGCCGCAATTCCAGTCGGTGCCAGCACCACTGCTCGCTTTCGGGTCGTATTGCGAAAGAGTTGCAAGAGCGTAGATTTACCCGTGCCTGCTCGTCCAGTCACAAAGATGCTAGCATTAGTTTTTTCTAGCAAATCCAGTACATACTTAAAATCCTCGCTGAGTTCTAGTGCTTGCAAAATTTGATATTTTATTATGATAATAAAATAAGAGACGATGTTCCAAAGGGGATAAGCCTATGTAAATGGATAGACTTGTTGATTTGTTTATTTGTTTAAACAATCAGATTGAAAAGTGTTGTGAAGCTGATGGTATGATCTTATAAAGTCATGCTTTTAGTCAAGTAAGGGTCTTGTCTCTAATTTTGAGTAAATTTGGGCGGACAACTTATGGATTGTATAACTAATTGATAATTAGTTAATTGTGGCTTTAAAGATTCTATTGTATAACTAAAGTTATACTCAACTTTAGTTATAGTGTTATTGGAGTACAGAAAATAATAGACTAATTTCGTACAGCAAGTAATGCTCAACTAAACTATTAAAAATGATTGTCATTAGCATTGTAGAAGATGAACTTGATTTTCAAGAGTGGATACAGGAAGAAATTGAAGAGGTGGAAGATATTGTCTGTTCTGGCATATTTGATAAAGGGGAAGAAGCACTGAAGGAAATTCCTGTCATCAATCCTGATATTGTTATCATGGATTTGTCTTTGAAAAAATCAAAAATGGATGGTATTGAATGTATGCTGCGTTTAAATATCGTCATGCCAGAGATCAAGTTTCTAGTCATATCTTCCAACGACGATGAAAGCATAATTTTTGAAGCATTGAAAGTTGGTGCTGGTGCTTATATCGACAAAGGAGAAATTACGGAAAAACTCATCAAGATTATATATGAGTTTCACAAAGGAGGAGCTCCTATGAGTCCAGGTATTGCGAGAAGGGTAATTCAAAGATTCCATAAAGACAAAGAAGATTTAGAAAAGTTGAATAAACTGACAGAACGACAAAATAAAATACTCAGCAGCTTATCAGAAGGCTTTTTGCTGAAAGAAATTGCTGATCAACTTGGCATTGCCGAAGGCACAGTTAAACAGCATACGCACACTATTTATAAAAAATTACAAGTCAATAATAGAACGGAAGCCATTAGGAAATACTTGAATTGAAGTCTCACCTAAATATCCACTGAATACTTTGCTAGAGCTTAGTTATCAGTTAAATAAAATCCTATGTAAGCTCTTATTTTACACTCTTTATCAATTATTGCATCACAAATAAATATAATATTATGGGAAATTTATTTTTGTTCCGTTTCTATGGCAAACGCCATCAATGTAGTGTAGGTAAAATTGTTTACAGTTCTAGTATTCAAATCACAAATTTAAAAAATCAAACCATCTGACCGTACTCTGTATAACCAATATGCACATTTCGAAAATGGCTCGATTCCAAATGATATTAAAACACAAAAATAGAATCGCGCCTTTTAGAAGCTGTTTGAATTTAATACTTCGATTTTGTTATGCTCCTTTTTTCACCACTTATCGTTAGCAAATTTTGCTGCCTCAATTGGTAAAAAATGACCTGTAACAATTCTCAAAAAATAAATCAAAACAGCTTCTTAGAGAATGTTGCAAACCCTTAATACTCGAATGTTTTTTATGGAGGGCGATGTGAAAATAGGCACATCGTTCCTCCTACCTATCCAATAAAGACAATTTTAGATAGCAGTTCCTATCTTCACCTCTCTATTTATTAAGGCACTGATAAGACTTCCGTTAAAAATCTTTTAAAGACGCAACTACCCCGCGTCGAAAGTGTCCATTCAATCGTCTTAGGCAGCAAAAAATGAAATGTAGATTTATTTGGTCTATCAAATAGACTTATCTGTCAACATTTCTAGGGTTTTTATTCCGAATAGTCAGAGTTTTGCTCTGACAGCATCAGCCATTTTTTTCACAATGATTCTTTTCAAAGGAATTAAACCATTGATCAAGATAATAATTGCCAATTATCAATCATGCACTCCGTTTCCTTTAAATACAAAATCATCCAAAATTTGAATTATGAAACATCTAATGGTATCCTTTGTACTCCTTTTGACCGTATCTTCACTTTCTGCACAACGCGATCGAACCCTTTTCAGTGGTAACAATCGAACTGGCTTTTTTGGTGCACCCATTTTTGAATATTACGACTTTGGAGAAGGAGGCGATTTTGAAGTAGCTAGCGGTGGCGGTGGTGCCTTGATTCTTGGCGACTTTTTCATCGGAGGTTATGGTCTTGGTGACATCAACTTGATAGAAATTATTGAAGAAGAGCGCGCAAATATTGATCTCGGACATGCTGGACTTTGGTTCGGCGCGACGCCTTTCCAGCAATCCGCTTTACACCCTTATTTGAGTGTGAGAGCAGGCTGGGGCGCTGCCGACATTGAGATTGATGACAATAATTTTTCTTACAACGATCGCTTTTTCATCATTAGTCCTGAAGTGGGCTTGGAAGTCAACGTATTTCGTTGGTTTAGAATTGCGGCTACGGCGGGCTATCAATGGTACAATGGACTGGACGATACGGCGCAATTTGGCAATGAAATAGATTTGAACAATCTTCGCGCTGGACTGACTTTGCGATTTGGTGCCTTTGGTAGAAAAAGGAACAATTGGTAGTAATCGATGCGTTATCCAGCAAATTCCCATTGCTGGATAACTTTACATGATAAATAACATTTCTAGGCGCTCAAAAATTGCACAAACTCAAATACACACATCATGAAAAATATAAAAATTCTACTCTTAGCTTTCTCAATAGCTTCCATTTTCAGCAGTTGCGAATTGGACGAAATTTGTGAAAAAGGAGAAGGACCAACGGTCGAAAAGGAATTGGATTTACCTCCTTTCCACAGCATCCTGCTAGATGTTTCTGCGGATGTTTTCATCACACAAGGCGAGGCACAAAGCATTCGCGTCGAAGGACAAGAAAACATCATTGATCTTTTGGAGCAAGAGGTGAGAAATGAAACTTGGGAAATTGATTTCGAGCGCACCTGTGTCCGCAACTACGACGGACTAAAAATTTTCATCACTTTACCCGATGTTCGAGGCATCGAAATCGATGGCTCTGGTAATGTAACGGGCGAGAACGTCTTCACCACTGATAATATTGACTTGGACATTGATGGCTCGGGCGATATGGATTTGGCGTTGGAAGTCAAAACGATTGATGCACGCATTGATGGCTCGGGTGATATGGAACTAGAAGGCATTGCTGACAAAGCGGGCTATTACATTCGCGGCTCGGGCGATATTCGCGCCTTTGATTTGGAAACACTAGAAGCAGACGTCGAGATTCGCGGTTCAGGTTCCGTCGAAACCACCGTTCTTGATTTTCTGAGAATAGACATCGACGGCAGCGGAGATGTTTTCTACAAAGGCAATCCAGAAATAGAGCAACGAATAGATGGTAGTGGGGATGTGAAGGATGCGAATTAGAATCTCTCTGGACAGAAATTAGATTGTTGTTAATGATTTTTGGAAAAAATCATTAACAACAATCTAATTTCTGTCCGAAAGGCTCTTTTCTGGATTTACAAGCTGTTTGCTGAATCAAATTAAAAATCAATAAGATAGCATCACTTGTAAAAGCTTCGCTTGAAAGATACCAAATCAAACTTCTAATTTTCGATATACAAGAAAAAGCGATAAAGGAATGGATCAAATAGAAAGACTAGAAGAGATAGTTTTAGAAGTGCTGCATGAATTTATGGCAGCTTGGCAATACGATACGCCTGCTCCGTATCACTTAGTAGTAGATAAGGAAGTTAAAAGGTATGTATTGTTTGAAATGGGATTTGAAAAACGGAAATTTTATCATATCACTCTTTTTCATCTAGCAATCAATAACAATAAGATTTGGATATACGAAGACAAATCAGAGCAAGGACTTGCCGATTTATTGCTTTCCAAAGACGTACAGTCAGATGAAATCATATTAGGTTACTTTTCAGAGGCTTACCGCACTTTTACGGATTTCGCAGTTGTGTGATAACTGAAATAATTTTGAGAGCAACCATGGCTATCAAGATCAACGAAATTCGCGATATTGGCTTCACCGCTTCTGCCATTTTAGACGCTTTGAAGGAATATTCTGAAAACAGCATTAATCTTATTCAGGTATAGTCGGAGACCACGCTGTCAATCTCACGTCATATCAAGCTTTTCTGATGTCTTTAAAGTGCAATAGTAGCGGTAATTTCACGTTCTTCGTAAAGAAAAACAAAGCATATGTACCGCTACTATACATCATTCATTTTTTTATCTTTTCTAGGCTTATCCTTTTGTGCATCCGCACAATTCGCGTCTCAATCTGTGCTGAAAGAAGGCGAGCTTTACAAAATTGCGGTGGCTGAAACGGGCATTCATCGCTTAAGTTATGAATGGCTAAAAGAGCAATTGAATGTAGAGCCGAATGACTGGGCAGTGGATCAAATTCAAATCTTTGGCAATCATGGCGGACGACTGCCAGAAGCCAATGCTGCTGAACGAATGGATGACCTGCGCGAAAATGCCATACAAATCGTAGGAGATGCCGACGGACAATTCAATGCGGGCGATTACATTCTATTCTATGCCGAAAATGCCGATAAAATCTATTATAGAGAAGATGTGGAAATGTGGCTGACCGAGCGCAATCCTTTTGATAGCAAAAATTATTATTTCCTACGAATTGGTATAGAAAGCGGCAAGCGCATTACAACTCAAGCAAGCCTAGACGGAGCAGATTATACCAGCAACAGCTTCGATGATTTCATTCATTTTGAAGAAGACGAAGTGAATTTATTGGATGAATTCGATCAGGCGCAGGGTTCGGGTAAACGTTGGTATGGCGATAAATTTGATAATGTAGAGGACATCAATTATCGGTTTAGTTTTCCAAATCTTATTCCTGCCGAACCGCTAAAAATTAGGTCTCGTTTGGTGGCGCGCAGTCGAAACAGTCAGCCCTTTTTCATTGATGCTAACGGAACGCGACTACAAAGCAATTCAATCACCAACACGCGCGGCTCTTTTCGAGAACCTTCCGAATCTACTTACGCCAATTCGGGACTGATTCAAAACATTTTTAGCAGTACGAGCGACGATATTAATCTGACGGTGACTTACGAAGGAGAAGAAGGCTGGCTGGATTATATCACCTTGAATGCCAGACGGGAACTCAGGCTAATGGGTCAACAATTGCGCTTTAGCGATAGCAAAAGTTTAGCGCATGAAATCAGTGCCTTTGAGTTAAATGCAAGTGGCGAAATTCAAATTTGGGACATCACTGATCCTTTTGCTGTTCAAGTCCAGAGCAGCAATCAATCTGCTGATACTTACATTTTCGGCTACCAAAGCGATACCCTCAAAACCTTCATTGCTTTTCAAGACGACCAGACTTTGGAAGCCGACGATATACAGCCGCTTCCGAATCAAAATCTACATACGCTGCAAGCCGCAGAAATGCTAATAATTTATCCAAAAGACTTTATAGAGCAAGCAGAAAGACTAGCCACACATCGTAGAACCTATTCCAATTTAAAAGTAGAAAACATACTAATTGATGATATTTTTAATGAATTTTCGTCGGGAAGGCAAGACCCTAGTGCGATTCGTGATTTTGTGCGTATGCTCTACGGACGTGACATCAATTTGAAGTTTTTGTTGCTTTTTGGTGACGGTTCTTTCGATTATCGCAACATCAAAGCAAGAGGAAATAATTTCATTACGGTCTATGAAACCGATCGTTCGGAAGACCCCATTGATGCTTTTCCTTCCGACGATTTCTATGGCTTATTAGACGAAGAAGAAGGGCTGAATCTTCGAGGCGATTTGGATATTGCTATTGGTCGTTTGCCCGTGAAATCGCTTGGAGAAGCGCGGCAAGTGGTGGATAAAATCATTCGCTACGATACGGATGATGCCAGCTTAGGCGATTGGCGGAATCGAGTCGCTTTTGTAGCGGACGATGAAGACAACAATTTGCATTTGCGCGATACTGATTTCATCGCCGAAGACTTCAAAGAAGAGCAGCCCGCTTTCAATCAAGAAAAAATATATTTCGATGCTTTCCCCCAAAAATCTACTTCTGGTGGAGAAGGTTTTCCCGATGCGACAGAAGCGATTACACAGACGCTTTTCAAAGGCGTTTTAGCGATCAATTATCTAGGACACGGTGGCTCACAAGGTTGGGCGCAGGAGCGCGTCTTGGATAAAAATAGAGGGGATATTAAGAAACTGGACAACCGCCATCAGTTGCCCGTTTTTGTGACTGCGACTTGCTCTTTTTCTGGCTACGACGATCCCAATCAAGTGACAGGCGGCGAAGAAGTTTTATTGAATCCACAGGGTGGTGGCATTGCGCTATTTACCACCGTACGAGCGGTTTATGCCAGTTCCAATGCTTCTTTGGTGCGCTCCGTTTTTGATACCATGTTTCAGTTGGTGGAAGGTGCGCGTCCTACTTTGGGACAGATTATGCAGAACGCAAAAAATGCTTCAAGCGTCGGTCGTTCTGCCAATTCCAGAAAATTTACGCTGCTAGGTGATCCTGCGCAGCCGCTCGCCCTTCCATTGAAAGAAGTAGTGACCACTTCGGTTTCTTCCGATACTTTACGCGCTTTGCAACAGGTAACGATTAGTGGCGAAATTCGTAATTTTGACGGTTCGCTCGCCGATGATTTTAATGGCATTTTGACGCCTTCCATATTCGATAAAAGCATAGAATACACGACGCTGGCGCAAGATGCGGGCAGCAAAGCCTTCAATTTTGATTTACAAAAAAACGTCATCTTCAAAGGACGTGCTAGTGTCGAAAGTGGCAAATTTCAGTTCACTTTTGTCATGCCCAAAGACATCAATTTCAATTTTGGTAACGGACGCATCAGCTACTATGCTAAGGATTTGAACACCCAACAGGATGCCGCAGGCGTGGATGATCGCATCATCATTGGCGGTGCGGACGAGGACGCGCTTTCTGATACTAAAGGACCTGAAATCGCGATTTTTATGGACGACGAATCTTTTGTTTTTGGTGATGAAACGGCAAGCAATACTTTGCTAATCGTTAAATTACAAGACGACAATGGCATCAATGTTTCGGGCAATAGTATTGGGCATGATTTGGAAGCAGTATTGGACGAAAATACCCAAAATACGATCTTGCTCAATGATTTTTATGAGGCAGAACTCAATGATTATACTGGAGGGACGGCAGTCTTTCCACTGCGCAATTTAGCAGATGGCTTGCACCAAATCGAAGTGACCGCTTGGGATATTGCCAATAATTCGTCGCGCTCTTACACGGAGTTTATTGTCGCTTCTTCGCAGCAAAGCGCGCTCCAAAATGTCTTGACTTTCCCGAATCCTTTTTCAGAATCTACCTGCTTTGAATTCGAGCACCAATATCCAAATCAAGAACTCGATTTATTAATTCAAATATATAATGTGGAAGGAAAGTTGGTTAAAACAATTCAAGATCGCATCTTTGCCAATGGAACGGTCGTAGAAGGAGCGAATTGCATTCTTTGGGATGGAAAAGGCGACTCTAGTGCTGAGTTGGCAGAAGGTATTTATTTGTATCGCATCCAAATCAGCCCAACGATAGATGATGGAAAAAGAGTAGGGGAGAGCAAGTGGGAGAAATTGGTGTTGTTGAGGTAGTAGGAGTTGCTATTTGGCGCTGTATTGAGTTGTGAGCGCATAGTGGTGCAGTCACATTAACTAACTGCTTGAAGAGATTAATTGAAAAGAATAATGATGTTAAATATACAGAATCATCAATCCGTTATCAATCAGGAAGGAAAAACGACTAGTGTGTTAGTTCCTTATGAAGACTACCAACAAATGATAGAAATTATTAGACAGTCTAGCTTTTTATTAGAACTTAAGTCTGATCTTCATCGAAGTATGTTGGAAATCAGAGAAGCTAAACGAAGCGGGAAACAACTTCAAACTTTGCAGCACTTGTTGGATAAAAATTGATATTAAGATCACATCGGTATTCGCAAAAGACTTTAAGAGTATGTTTTAAAATTAAATTCTGATATATTGAAAATTTAGCAAAAATTTGAAATTAAATTTTGTAAAAATCTAGTAATCATCAAATTTGTTGAGAGCATTTGATTTTTATTAGGACACTATCAGGTTATTATGGA
>JBCCRX010000044.1:0-25017 GCA_039201015.1 Bacteroidota bacterium
ATTCTACTGAGCAATAATTTTCTTTAATGTGTAAGTCGCTGACTACACGTGTGTTCAATTTGAATCGGCATCGAACCGATTCAAATTGAAGGGTTTTCTAAAGGGAAAAGAGAGAATTTTTGGAAAAAATTCTCTCTTTTCCCTTTAGAAAACCCTAATCAGATTTTGCTGGCTCGATGCCAGCAAAATCTGAAACTAGGTCAAGTATGGACAAGATACTCGTAATCTATATTTTATGCATTACGAAAAATTATCGTTCAATAGAATAAGATGTAATACTAGATGCAAACTTCCAAATATGGCGGGCAACTTCAATCTTGCCTATCATCTAACCTGATTTTTCAAGCAAATGCAAATCAAATAACTGATGTTATGCAAAACACCAAATTGCAAATGACATAAAGTGCCACTTGTATAACATGAGTAAAATAATCAATTTTTGAAAAAATTTAGGCCACACTTTTCCTTTCTTGCTACCTATAGATGTACGACGAATTAAACTACTGGAAATTTTCTGATTATAACGGAATGCGGTGATTAGTAAATGCTGCAATAGGGTCTCATTCAGTGTTGAAATTCCATATACTTCAGGAGGGAGAGAGGAATCGGCGGTAAAACTGCCGATTCCTCTCTCCCTCCAAAAGAATTTTCGCGCCGAAGGCGCGGAAAACCACTGAGTTTACTGATTTTTGGAGACTTTTTTCTTTCACCGCAAAACGTTACAATCAGGAAATTTTAAATATCACTAGATTTCAGGGTAACTAGAAACATCATTTTTTACCCAAACATTAGCAATATATCCAAATTTCGAGTATAAAAATGACATTTCTATTCTTCCAATTTGAAAATATCCAGTAGCATAAAAACGAATAAAAACGATTGCATAAGCGATTCATAACAATGCTATTACGATCGTCAATGTCAAGCAGCGTTATGCTGCTCACTGAAAGTTATTACCCAATTTAATCTGTTAGATCAATCTTTGAAGGGGATAGCATGTCTCTTCTGCTTTCTTTTCTTCAACATTTCATTATAAATTTAAATTCATTCAAAAATGAGAACTTTATCTTTTTGGAGCATACTGCTGTTTGCTCTTAGTGGTCTATTCATGGCTTGCGAACAAGACAGTACGACGGGAGAACTAGCACAACCCGTAACTGCTAGCACCAATCAAGCCATCAATAATGATAGCACCATTACCATCGCAGATCATAAGATTACAAAAATAGATTCTGTCATCGAAAGGTCGGACAGCGAGCTAGAAAGTCGCTCCAACTTGATCTATCAAACTACTGCCAGCGTACAGCAGGGTCATTGGTTTTTGGTGTATTTGAGTAAATCAAGTATGAAACCCAATTGCGCCTATGAAGCCAAGCTGACTTCCAATACTGGAAATGCAGACTTGTACCTCTTTGGACGATCCAGTTTTGGAGGAGCTTATAACCTAATCAAGTCCAGTACCAATCCAAGTTTTCGGATAGATCAAGCCAGCGCCACTTTAAGCGACTTGCAAAACAATGAATCTAGACTCTATTTTGCGGTCTATGGCGAAAGTGCTGCTTCTTTCAGGCTGGAAATCTTCGAAGATTGCGGTGGCGGTGGTGGACAATGCCTAGATCAAGCTGATAACTGTAATTTAATTACTTATGAAGTGAGTCAGTCGCCAAGTGGAGGTTCCATTATTGGTGCAAACAACTTAAGTAATTATCAAGACAATGATTGGAGATTGGAAAGTGGAATTCCAATACTTCCCTTTGGAGGAAGTCCTTACGATGCAATATTTCAAATAGACAATCCTGGAACTTATAAATTATGTGTGAACTTGGTATGCGATAATGATCCATTTCCTACGGATTTCCAGTGTTGTCAAGATGTAGTCATCAGTGGTGGCGGTGGTGGCAGTCCGACTGGTTGCAATCCGCAGCAACTCAGTGTAGAGAATTTTGAACAGTACAATGATTTCAGTCGCATTGCTTTCCAGTCTAGTAGCTGGGATACTTGGGATGCAGGAAGAGAAGGCGGCGTACAAGATGGCTACGTCAGCAATTTTGGAGGCATCAACAACAGCCGTGCGTTATGGATTAGGGATGATAAAATACAGGATGTTGTTTATAAACTGGGTAATTTGACGCAGGGTAAATATGAACTAAAGTGGAAAATGAGAATGACAGGTTCGGGCTATTTCAATATTCAAGCCAATCAATTCTCTCGTGTTGGCGGCGGTGCAGTCGCTGCTTATTTCACCAGAGATGGGCGTACTTATATCAAAACGCACAACAATCGGTTTTCCAGTATCAATTTTTATTCCCTCAATCAGTGGATAGACATTAAAATCACAGCGGATTTCAATACGGGCAATCACATTGTTGAAATCAATGGACAACAATATCCGCTTCAGGGCAATCTTGCCGTCACCAATTTGAAATCACTCGGAGGCATTAACTTCTGGGCACCCGATGGTGCGGACTTCTATGTCGATGATATTCGATTGAGTAGGTGTTTGTAAAATTTGTTCTGATCGCTGAGGCGGGCTATTAATCTCGAATGTCGTCAACTTAAGGATTTTGCCCGTCTCGTTTTCCATGAGGCGGTCAATTCATCCGTTTAAAAAATGACAGCTAGGTAGGAAATGTAGGGCTTAAGTTGACGACATTCCTATCAATCTCCTCCGCAAAGCTTTAGCAATTTTAGGTTCTAAATGATTTCATTTAGAACCTAATTTTATTTATGCCTAATGGTCTGAGTTTTTAATAATGCGCCACCTGAAAACGACTCAAATCTGGTTGGAACTTCCGCTTTCGTTGAAGTTCATAATCATATAGAATACGCCCCAAATTTCCGAAATAAGGTAGTCCAATCGTTTCGTATTCATAGACGCCATCGTTGTAGGTTTGATTTTCGTTGACGTGGATAGCTGCCGTCACCATAAATTCTATATTTTGCTCAAAATCAACGATATAGGAGACATCCGTTAGAAATCCATACGCCCAACCTACCTTATTAAAAATGCGAATATGATCGGGAATCGTGTCTTTGGTGTCGCCGTATATGAAAAATTTGACGTAGCTATCTTCTTTGCCTTCGTACTTGGGATATTTGCTTTCTTTGGGTAAGGTGGACATCACCCGATAAAGGAATTTATAGTCTTCATCGCTCAGTTGGAATCGCTGATGCGCTTCTACACTTTTAGGGAAAAGTACACTTTTCAACATGTCGTGTAAGTCCTGTACGGAGATGTAGTTTTTGGATCGAAAATCAAAAGCTTCTTGTACGATTTCTCCTTCATTGGTCATTCTCGCCACACCACGAACGGCATCTTTTTGTTTCCACTTCTTTGCATCAAAACTGTATCGCTGACCTTGATAGTAGATTAATTCGTCGTCCTGCAAAAAACTAACTGGATTGGTGTAGCGATTGCCTTCTACATCAAAACCACCTACCGATAAGCGATGCCAAATGCGCGTATGATCCAATCCTTTTGCTTGCAAACTTTCATTGATGTAGGCTTGTCCCAGAAATTCATACAGCCGATTGAACGCATCATTATCGCTTACCAAAAAGATTTTTTTGATGTAATGCGCCACGCTCGGTAATCCGCTCTCAGCAGTCGGATCATTCAAAACGGCTGTTTGTGGTGCGCGTCCTGCCCCTGTCAGCATGCTCGTTTGTTTGTTTAAATTAATCAGCTTGAGTTGATTGATTTTCTCTAATGCCAAAAAAGCCGTCGGCATTTTCACTGTACTTGCTGGATAGAAATAGCGATCTTCCTCCACGCCTACTTGGTAGGAAGTGAAAGAAGGCACATTATTTTCATCTCGATCAATTTGGGTATAGATCACTTGTGCTTGAAATTTTTCGGGCTGATCGAAAATATTTTTGAAATGTTCTGGATATTTGTCCAACAATTTTTGCAGCAAATTACGTTCTTGTGCAGTGCTTAGAATAGAAAGGAGGCAGAATAGAAAAGTGTACAGTATTTGTTTCATTAGTTCAAACTTTTGATAGCTCTACTTTAAGACTCTAAAACCAAACCACAGCAGGATGCTCAAATCATCTCTCCGTCCAAAGAAACCCACTGAAAACACAAAGAGAAACAAGTTTTTTCTTTGTGTTTTCAGTGATTTAGAACCAGGCTGACAAGAGTCTTAATTTAGAATTAGTATTTACAGACAAAATAAAGAAAATTTATGCTACAATCAGAAAATCTATCTTATTCTTACGACAAGCGCATACAATTACGATTTCCAAATATTCAATGCGCGCGCGGAGAACAATGCCTATTAATCGGACAATCTGGTAGCGGCAAGACGACCCTTTTGCATCTTTTGGCAGGGCTGCGACGTCCAAGAAGCGGTAGCATATATATCAATGAACAAGACATTACTGAATTTTCTCCCGCTCAATTGGACTATTTTAGAGGCAAACATATTGGCATCATTTTTCAACAAGCCCATTTTGTTCGCGCCTTAGATGTTGCAGAAAACTTGGCGCTGGCGCAAAGATTATCGGGTGGAACAGAAGATTATCCAGCCATTGTAAATCTGTTAGAGCAATTGAATTTGGGGCATAAATTGAAAGCCAACACGAATGAACTAAGTGTGGGTGAGCAGCAAAGGGTTGCTATTGCTCGCGCCTTGATTAATCAACCTTCCGTGATTTTTGCGGATGAACCTACTTCGGCTTTGGATGACAAAAATACCGAACAGGTAATTGAACTATTGAAGCAGCAAGCCAGCAAAGCCAATGCCAGCTTACTGATCGTGACGCACGACAATCGCTTAAAATCTGTTTTTGAAAAAACGGTGGAATTGGTGGACTGAGCAATTACTGTATTGTCTTAGCGTTGTTGAAAACTTCTTATACAACTAACTATATATTGATTCTATTTACGTTTGACTACTCTAATTTTGCAGAATGCACAAAGATCATTTGCTTGTCAGGCTTTCAGAAAGCCAGCACTCACTTCTATCTGCTTGCTTATTGTATTCTATTGCTCCATGAACAGTTCATCTAAGTAGGTCGCTCTATTTTTTCCAAAATACTTTACTTCACAAATGGAGTTGCCACTATTCATGATGCTGTGACAAGTATTGGTGTTTTCATCAAAGCTATTTTTATGCCCCCTTTGCAAAAAACAATGTCCTAATTCATGGAAGACCACACGTTCTCGATCCCATCCTGGACTACTTCGCCAAAATACTTCATCTATCCTTATTGTTTTGCTGTCTCTACTACAGTTTCCTGCAACATTGAGGTTAGTGATTTGAATAATATAGCCTGAAATATCGCTTAGATCAACTTCTACACCTCTCTTTGTCCCTTCTTCAATAAACAGATCAAAATATTCTAATAAATTTTCGTCCACAAACACTGAAGTAGGCACTTCTTCTTCTTGTTGACAAGAGGTGAAAAACAAGAGAACCAAAAGAGAGACAATTACAACGACTGGAATTACGTTTTTCATTAACACTAATTTTTAAATGAAAAAATTATCCGCTTTTTTATCCGAAATAGAGTATCGAACATGCGTTTTACTGCGAAAAAATTCGAGGCACTTTTTGGACAGCAATAAAGTGGTGTTAGACTACTGGACATTTTATGCTAGGGTGGCTAGAAATGTTTCGTAATATCCTCTTCTTTATATCTTGTTTTCATCCGCAAAACTATAGTACCCCTTTCCTGCAATGATAAGATGATCCAAGATACGAATACTCAAAATATCGCCAGCATCTCTTAGCCTTTTTGTGATGTCAATATCAGCTTGGCTAGGGTGTGATCTGCCCGATGGATGATTATGAACCAATATGATAGAAGTCGCTTGGCCTTCGATGGCTTTTCGGAAGACCATGCGCGCATCTACTACGGTACCGTCGATGCCGCCGAGGCTGAGTTGTTCTCTTCCAATGACCAAATTGGCACGATTGAGCAATAAAATCCAGAACTCTTCGTGTGGTAAATCCATGATTAGAGGTGCAATTAAATCATAAGCATCGCTACTGCTTTGTATATGTGGACGTTTCTTCAGATCAGTAAGTTGTCGTCGTCGTCCTAATTCTAATGCAGCAACAATAGTAACCGCCTTCGCCATTTTGATACCGTCGAATTTCATTAAGGCTTTTGCCTCGCTTTTCGCCAACTCATCCAAATTATTGTCCACACTCGCTAAAATACGTTTTGATAAATCTACTGCCGATTCACCTCTCGTACCCACTCGTATCAAGATAGCAATCAATTCTGCATCGGATAAAATGTGTGCCCCTTTTTTCAATAGCTTTTCTCTTGGTTGGTCGTCTTCCGCCCAGCTTTTAATGGGGAAACTTTCTGTTTTGTATGCCATTTATTGGTACTTTTTCGACTTTGAAGATATCAATGATCTGTATAATTTTTAACCACAAAGGGCACAACAGCCTAAGGCGGTCAAGGAGAACACAAAGAGTTGATATTCAAAGAGTTGCAGTTTCGTTATTTTATTCTATAATCTTCTGATTATCAGTTATTTACAAATGATGCGCGGACTATTGCAGCAGTCCCCGATGTAAAGTACACATGAAAAGACTTTTGAAGTTTGCTGTTGAAAAAAGATCATTTATAGGCTTGAGGGAACTTGTAAAAAATAACCTACCCATTTTTAATTTTCTCCCAAACTACTACTGCCTTGCTCATCAGTCAGGTAGCACAGGCTATCTTCCTTCTTCGCGTCTTGTACTAGTTTGCGATAATTCTTAAAAATTTGGGTAGCTTATCTTTTACAAATCCCCTAACAAACAGCACTTTAAATTGAAAAACTTCAAAAGTCTAGACTACGTTTTTTTAGATCGGGAATTGCTGGGACTATTGAGATATTTCAAGTTCAATATGACAACGAATATCTTAAATCAGACAACTACTATCGCTCCACAAAAATGACCTGTTCCTCCTCCAAAATGGGAATGCGACGATAACGCAAGAACAATTGCACCGTTGCTAAGACATCTTTTTCGCAATAGGTCGCAATTCGATCCACATCGCCTTCTTCCCAAAAAACGCGACCAACTTGACTACCATCAATATCGTCTTTGGGCGTCGGGAAATCCAATACCGCAGCGAGTAAATTCAAGGAAGTATAATGTTTATAATCGCCAAACTTCCAGAGTTCTAGGGTATCTAGCAGGTATTTCGTCTCCCAAGGCTTTCTACCAGAAAGTTGCAGCAAATTGGAGAAAGGAAGCGTATTTACGACCATTCTTCGGCAAATGTAAGGTACATCGAACTCTCGGATGTTGTGTCCACACATAAAATGAATACTCGGATTGTTGTAATATTGATTAAGTAGTTGGGAAAAATCTTTCAGCAGCGCCTTTTCATCCTTACTGGCAAAGGACTTTAAGCGCAAACCCAATTTACCGTCCGCATCTCGGTGGATAATGCCGACAGAAATACAAACAATTTTTCCAAACTCAGCAAAAATACCCGCTTTCTCAATGTAGAGTTCAGCGGCTTGTTCTTCTTCAATTGCTTCGTTGTATTGACGAATGATAGAACGACATTTTTTCTTCCAGAGTGTCTTAAAACGATCACTCAAATCCTCGTAGGCTGCTTGTTCTGAAACAGTCTCGATGTCTAAGAAAAGGATTTTGGAAAGATCAATCTGTTCTATCATTTAGCTTTGTTTTGTTTCAGTTCTTTCGCTTTTTTGGTGTTTATCTTGTAGTTTTTATACCCCAATTCAATACCCAAATATTGACTGGCCAATGCTTTAATTCTATCCTTTGGGCTAGGTCGATTCATAGAAATATCATAATCAAAATACCAATTTCTTGACGCGATTCGTTCCTGCATGACTTTTGGATGCTCTTCCTCAAAAAGTTTTAGCATATTGATATTATCGCCGTATTCGAACTGCGCTTTTTGTAGAATATTTTCCTTCATCCATTCATCATCGTGCCAATAACGATTAAAATGCTCGCGTTTGCGCTGCATGGCATCTGGTTTTTTCACCCAACCGTAATGATAAACATAGGCATCAATCGGGACAACTCGAAGTTTCTGATTTTCTCCTTTTCTGAACCCCTGAGCATCGTGATAAGAATAAAAAGAAGGATCATTTTTGATGACCCTAATTTCATTTTTGTACCAATTATTCGAAGCTCCAACATAGTCATAAGAACCGTAGAAATGCAAGTATTTGAACAACAAAGCATCCACATCTTCTGCTGATTGAAATTGCAGCATAGCACGCTGAATGCAACCTAAGTAACGTTCATGCACCACTTCGTCTCCTTGAATGTAAAATGCCCAATCACTCTCCTTTGGAATACGCTGAAAAGCTTTATTGGTTTCTGCCGCCAAGACCTTTCCGCCTTTGCGCATTGAATCATCCCAAACGGTTTCTACGATACTTATTTTCTGTGGATCAATTTGCTGAACTAAACTCAAAGTATCATCATCTGATTTTCCTACTGCTAGCACAAAATCATCACAAATTGGCAATATCGAACGAACCGCTTCCACAATGGGATAGTCGTAGATCAGTGCATTTCTGATGAAAGAAAAACCCGTTACTTTCATACTATTTCGTCCTTTTTAATACTTATCAAAGGGCGCGATTCTATTTTGTAGCAAACTCCACTAAACTGGCTGCTCTTCTAAGAGCTTGTTTGGAAATTTATTTAACTGATAATCAATAGTTTATGATTTTGACTAAGAAATCAATTGTGAGTTTATCGGGATAAGTGAGCAATTTATTTCAACGTCAGGTTCATAAAATGTTGGTTATCAGGACGATAAAATCCAAACAAGCTCTAAAATTGGAAACAAGACGCAAGTTAAGAATTTCAATTCAAAGTGAAGTCCTTCTACTCAATAGGATTAAGGCAATCGCGAGAAAGCTAGACTTTGTTGATTCGTTGAATTGTTGATCTTTTTATTGCACAGATTCCCTTGATTTTACTTTTTTTGGTCAATGATTACCAGCTAAACAAATAAACATATCAACATTATAAACAAAGAAAAATTTCTTGCGATTGCCATATCAATAGGATCGCCAAATTGAGAATGGATGATTAAAAATTGAAAATTAGGCGTGTACGAAGGCTTAAGCCATGTTCAAAATAACTGCTTTTTCTGGCTCAATTTATTAATGATCTTTCACTTACTGCAGCAATTTCTCCTGTGGAGGATTTTACCAATTGAGGAGCGAGAAATGTCATTTTTGAACCCGAATTTGTAAATTATTCTTGCAGTTTAGAGCAAAAAATGACATTTCTAAGTCCTAAATAAGAAATTGCTGCACCTACTTATCTAATCATTTGTAAAATATTAATTACCAAATGAACATGCTTGACGAAGACATTAATTATTGCCTTTGGATAAATCAACAATTCAAACAAGCTCTCCGTTTGGGCTTATCAATACAGCTCCATTTTACATTTCTGTTTGATTACTGACGCTAAGCAAACAACTTGAATGCTTTTTATCTGTTGAAATGTACCAATGGAGAGAGAGGCATCAGTACAATGTCCTAATTATTCTCCGTTTAACAGCATTATGGCTAATTTACTATATTTCCTTAAAGCATTGCATGTTGTCGGTTTTGTCTCTTGGTTTGCGGGCTTATTTTATTTGGTTCGGATGTTCGTATATTACGTGGAAGCAAGTGAAAAGGAAGAACCAGAAAAAAGTATCCTCACCGAGCAATTCAATAAGATGCAGTGGCGTGTCTATAAAATCATCTGCAATCCAGCAATGGTAATTACATGGACAGCGGGTTTGACGATGCTGGGTTTGGGGCTTTTCGGTAGGCTTGTACCGAATTATTTAAGTCTTGATAATGGTACAGCGGGCTGGATGTATCTCAAATTACTGTTATTAATTGTGTTGTTGATTTATCACTTTTCCTGTAAGCGCATTATCGAAAATCTAGAATCAGGTACTAGTCAAATGGGTGCATTTCAGTTTAGATTGTTCAATGAAGTCCCTACCCTACTCTTGGTTTCCATTGTTTTCACAGCTACTTTTGGTCGTCTGGGCAGTTTGAATTATTCCTACCTTTTTGCAGGTGTTGCGGTTTTTGGGTTCTTGGTCTATCGTGGTGCTGTTGCGTATAGGAAAAGAAGAAAGAAGCTGGAACTGGAAAGCCAGAAATCAGAATCACAAGCCGTAAATTGAGCTTTTCATTTAGAGCTTTTTTGGATTTTGATCTTTGAGATTGAAACATTTTATAGATATTGTATTTTTATTCTATGAATATCAATTCTACATATGAAAATAACATATTCTAGCACCTTACCTAAAGAGTTATTTGAAGACCTTGAGTTCTATTCTAAGAAAATGAAACTACCTAAGAATCAGATTATCGAACGTTCTTTGCAGGCTTATATAGAGAAAATCAAAAAAGCGGAATATGCTGCCTCATTTCGAAGGGCTAATAAAGACAAAGCACATCAGACATTAGCAGATACTGGATTAGAAGACTATTTAAAAATATTGGATAATATAAATTAAAGGTTCTAGATAATTTTACTTGCTCAACGTTAATTATGGAATCTTACCTTTATCTTCAAATCATTTGGGCATTGAGCCCAAATGATTTGATCCAGGTTTTATAAGGGGAGAAGCGGCGAATTTCGCCGCTTCTCCCCTTATAAAACCTTGGTTCGTTTGGAGGGATTCGACCTCCCTCCAAACGAAAGCGAACAAGATTTTAAGTACTTGGACAGAAGTAATCTAGCTATTCAACTCGGCAGCATCGCGCTTGCAGCGAGCCGAACTGTGTCTGCCTTACCGTGTCCGCCTTACTATGTCCGCCTTAGGCGTGAGGCGACGGCGCGCTAAATGTGACCTAAACATTGTCCACCTGTAATGATACTCGACCAAATGAAATCATTTAGCTATAAATTAAACAGGTACTCCCCACGACAATGTCCTGTCTCTTTTGCAGACGAAGCATCAAACTTTCGCTTAATTGGTACAACTGCTTAGTTTTAAGCAAATTTCTTTCCTTTCTAGTCCATTTTGTAACCCTGAAAGCGTCCTTTCCGTAGATTTAATTATGAGAAAACAAAAGCTATCTTCTTGCAAAGGATAGCCCACTTACACACCATTCACACTAATTGCCACACAATAAGTCTGTTCTCAAAGTAGAAAGTAATCAAATTTTACTTTGTTGTACTTACACTATCCGCCAAACAAATTAAATCTAAAATACGATGTTTCAGTGCATACTATGGCCAATCGTTGCTGGTATTGGAGGAGCAGTACTAGGCACTTGGATCGGAAAAATATTATCGGACACTAAGTATCAGCAATTGCTAGCGGTAAGCGCGACCGATTATGAGCGTTTGCAAGAGGACTTGAAAAAAGAGAGCAGCAAACGCAAAGAACTGGTGCACGAGAAGCATCAAGTTGGGCTTAATTTGCAAGACAAAACACAGGAAGTGAAGACTTGGGAAATGAAGTTCGCTGATTTGGAGCAAAGCAAAACCCGCTACATTTACGAGGACGATTTACCAGAAGATATGCAGCGTTTACAAGAAGAATTAGCTGCCCAAATAACAGAAAAAGAACAACTAGAAAATGAAATAGCCACTTTAAAAGCAGATACGGCTTATTCGGAACTCAACTCAAAATATACAAATCTGATGAACGAATACAATCAAAATTTGGAACAACTAGCGCAAGTCTCCCAAGAAAACGAACAATTGGAAGACCAATTGAAAGAACTCAACGAAACACTAGAAGAAAGCCGCCAGGAACAATCGGAAGTACAAGAACAGTTCAAGTTATTGCAATCAGAACAAGAAGTACACAACCGACAATTGCCCGAATTGAGGGAGCAGTACAGCGGTGTTTTGGAGCAATACAATGAACTACAAATTCGGAACAATCAAATCCTGCAAGAACGAGAAGAAATCAACACCAAATTAAAACAACTCGAATACGAACACCAGCAAAGTCAGCTCGCTTGGGAGAACAAATACCAATCTTTGGAGGAAGAAAATCAAGAGAACAGCAATCAATTGGCATTGGCGCAAGAAAAAAAAACAAGCCAAGAAGAAAATATTCAATCACTTCAAACGCAAATCAATGAAAAAGAAACGGCTTTGAGTGCAATTGAAAATGATTTAGAGCGCGTGGAGGCAGAGAAAAATGAATTACTAGAGCGCATTCAAACAGAAGCAGCAGAGAAGCAAGCAGTGACGCAACAGTTATCGGAAGCACAAGAAGAATTGGAACGCATAAAAGCAGAACTGGATGCCGTGAAGGCGGAGAAAGAAGCATTGGAAAGTCAGTTGGCGGAAGAAAAGGATCAATTGGAAAGATTACGAACAGAAAAAGCGGAGCTAGAACAAGCACAATTGCAATTCAAGGAAGACTGGGACAGTCAAAGGACAACTTTGGAAAAAGAGAAAGAAGTGACACGGCTTCGCCTGGCAGAATTGGAGCAAGAACTAGCCACGCTAAGTCAATCGAAAGAAGCAGAAAAATCGCAATTGGCAGCGCAAATTGAATCGCAGCAAGCACGTATTTCCGAATTGGAAACCGAGGCAACTCAACTGCAATCGAATATCGAAGAGCTAGAACAGAAAATTCAAGCGACGGAGAACAACTGGAACGGAAAATTAGAAGCATTGAACGCAGCGCATGCACTGAAAATCAAAGCCTTAAAAGATGCAGAAGAACGAGTTGAAGACATGCTGCAACAGCTTTCCAAAATGGAAGCCGCTAAAAATAATTTATTTGCCGAAAAAGAAACTGCCTTTGCAGACTTAGCACAAGTACGCCAAGATAGTCAAGAGCGACTTACACAAATTAGTGCAGAGAGGACGAATTTGGAACAGCAATTAAGCGAATTGGTAGCGAAATTTAGTGCAACCAAAACTGCATTGGAAGAAAAACAAGCTGCCCTCCTCAGCAAATACATCAATGGTCAGGAGCAATTGAAAGCAATGATTGACCAAAACGATAAAATGGTGCTTCAACTCAATGCAAAAGAGCAAGATAGCTTCCTGAAAACCAAAACATTGGAAAAGGAATACGCTCAATTAGAAAATGTACAAACGCAGCAAGAAAAAGAGATTGCGCAGCTCAAAACAGAAAAATCAGAACTTGCGCGAACACTAGCCGACAGCCAACAGCAGCTAGCAAAAACAACAGAAAATTGGCAGGAAAAATACAATGTGCTGGCTCAAAAATCTAGTGAGTCAGACACAGAAATTCAGGAGCTTCAAGAACGCTTGTTGGCAGAGCAACAGAAATACCAAGACAAAAAAGAAAAATGGAAAAATAGACTAGCGCAACTAGAAGCCGATTACGAAAATGTTACCAATGATAGTGCTGATCGGGATGCAAAAGTTCAAACGCTAGCAGCTTCTAAGACCGCTTTGGAGCAAAGGGTTGCACTTTTGGAAGAAGAACGCCAAAGGGTCGGCGACCACGCGGATGACATGGCGGCAAAGTACGAGCAATTGAAAGCACAACACAAAACGCTGGAATCCAAGCAACAGCAAGCGAAAGGATCAGAAAATTCCTTACTTTTGAAGAGTAAAAACCATAAAATTGGGCAACTGATTGCCAGCAATGAAGACATGAAATCGAAAGTGCAAGCACTCGCAGAAATGAACGAACAATTGCGAAAAGAAATCAAATCGCAACGCAACCGCATCAGTGAACACAACAATAATTACGCCCAACTGCTCGAAAACAACAGCGAGTTGATCTCCGAACTTCTACAACTCAAATCCAATATGACCACCGAACGCGCAAAAACCATTGCTGCATTGGAGGCTTGCGAGGAGCGGTATCGAAAGTTATTGAATTGAGGAATTGTTGAATCGTTTAGTAACAATGCTTTTGAAAAAGTGGTTCTTCCTAACAAATAGATTTTCATCAACTAAATATAGCTTTACGGTTTAGTATTAGTCGTGTACGAAGTCTTGAAATTTTTAACGTTTAGCTCAAAGCAATGCTGAATAGAGCTTAAAAACCGTTCAACAAGTATGCTCAAGTTTTTTTCTTCAGACGAAAACACAAATTCTTCCTAAGAACTTCGTACAAAGCTAGTGCTTTACCAAATTAGATTTGGCGGGAGAAGTTCTTGAACGCCAAGCCAGCGTATTTTGGATTGAAAAAGGCGTCGAGCCATTTTTCAATCCATCAAAAATTTCTTTTGGATCGAGACAAAATGAGCTAAAAGCTCATTTTGTCTCGATCCAAAAGAAATTTTCTAACAACTCACAGGGCTCAATGCCCTCTTGAGTTGTAAAATTATGAGTATCAAGTCTTTACCCGTCATTTTAAATTTGGTCGAATACTACTTACGTTTCGCTGATTTGAAAATCAAAAAATCAAAATTTAATACTGTTTATACAATAAAAAAGGACTCTTGGACAGAGAGAAAAAATCAAAATTTTCAATTTTGATTTTTTCTCTCTGTCCAGAGGGGTAATTGAAATTTTTCTGCGAAAAATTTCAATTGTATGTAGCACTTCTGTTGCAAATTCATTTTTTCAAAATAGATTTCAGCGAAACGTGAGTACTAGTTTAGGATTCTAGAAATTCTGATTCTGACAAAAAAGACATTTCGAGCGCAAACTCAATGAAGCTTTACAAAAAAACATACTACATTTTACTATTATTCAGTTGGCAAACGCATCATCTGAGCGCGCAATTACACCGATGTGCAACAAATGAAGTACGCGCCCGACATCCAGTGTGGATTGAAAATCAGCGCTTTGTCGAACAGCAAATTAAGGAGGCTTTAAAACAGAAAACGATAGAAAATCGCACGGTACTGAAAATTCCTGTGGTGGTGCATGTGGTTTGGAATCAGGCGGAAGAAAACATCAGCGATGAGCAAATTTTGTCTCAAATCGAAGTGCTCAATACCGATTTTCGGGCGCGCAATACGGAATTTAGCGATATTCCTGCTGCCTTTCGATCCGTAGCGGCGGATACGGAAATTGAGTTTTGTTTGGCGCAATTGGACGCTAGAGGTCGCTCCACGAATGGCATCACGCGCACTTTCACTAATGAAATCGCCATCGCCAATAATCAAGCACTAATCAAAAATGGCGCATTGGGCGGCGCAGATGCTTGGGACAGCCAGCGTTTTCTCAATATTTGGGTAGGACTCCGCGACGATAACATTCTAGGAGAAGCGACATTGCCAGGGGAAGCCAGTGCAGAAGAAGATGGCATCGTGATGGATTACCGCGCTTTTGGGACAATAGGGACGGTTGCTGGAAATGAACCCTATATTTTGGGGCGAACCTTGACGCATGAAGTAGGACATTATTTGGGCTTACAGCATCTCTGGGGATCAGCTTTCGATAATGCTTCTTGCCAAAACGATGACGGCATCAGCGACACACCGCTTCAACAATCTACTTACAGTGATCAATGTCCCAATCAAGCACAGCGCTCTTGCAGCTCTCTGGACATGTACATGAACTTCATGAACTTCACGGATGATGCCTGCATGAGTATGTTTAGTTTAGGGCAAAAGGAACGCATGCTAGCCGTTTTGCAAAGCATTCGAGCTAATTTGGTCAATAATGTAGAAGCCACTTGCAAAGGTATGAATACCTCAACGAATAACTTACAATTACATCAAATTCAAATTTCGCCCAACCCAACGCAGGATGTGCTACGTATCGTGCTTCCAGATCATCTAGCCACAAAAACGAGCCTATGTATTTATAATGTTTTAGGGCAGAAAATTCATCATGCTCAAATTCTAAATCAAAGAGAATATTTGCTGTCCTTAGCGTCTTTCGCCAGTGGTATTTACTATCTTCATTTCCACAGAGGCGAACAGCATTTGACGAAAACAGTTGTGCTTGAATGAAAAATGCGCTAACTTGCTTTTCCATACATATTTATCTACCAAAACACAACAACATGAAAATCACTTTTTACCTTTTCAGTATTTGCCTCTTGCTCAGTTTTTCTGCTTGCAATTTTTTGCGTACCCTCAATTTGAAAGATGTTGATTTGAATGAATTGGAGAAATTAGTGGAAATGTCCAAAGGCGGCTGCTATGGTCGTTGTCCCATTTACGATTTGACGATCTACGACAATGGCGTAATGACCTACGAGGGCAAACGCTTCACTGAAAAAGAAGGCTTGTACATTAAAAGAATCTCCGACAGTGATCTCAAAGCCTTGAAAACGATGTTGAAAGACGCCAATTTGCGCCAATTTCGGGATGCCTATCGCGCTCGATTACCTGATTTACAAAGTGTTTCGATTAGCTATTACGAAGCCGATTTCATCAAAACCATTATCGGTAAAGACGGTCGCCCAGAAGTGGTGATGGAAATACAAGGCGAATTGGAGCGTTTCGCGGATTCAGAAGGTTGGGAGTTGCGCACGAAAAGTGGCAGCAGCTTGCCCGATTATATCGTCGAAAATGAATTGCGGGTCAGTTTAGAAGATAATGTGGACATCTATGCTTGGGCTAGGAAATATCGAAAACAAGGTATGATGGTCGTTCAGAACATGAGCAAAAGCAACAATTTATGGCTGGTAGAATTTGATGCCAATAAAAACGATCCGAAAGAAGTCCTCGCGATCATACAAGCCGATTTGGAAGTCGCGAATGCGGAATTTAATCGGAAGGCAACGAATTAATGAAATTAAGACTCAATTCCTGCTCGTTCCAATGAAAGACATTGAGTGTTAGAGATGCCTATAAATGTTGAAGCTGGTATTGCTCCATATCTGTAATAGTGGCAGTCATAGCGAGCCAATCATCCAAAGCATCCAGTCGTAGATTCGATTCCAGACCAAATGTTTCTTCTAAATAGGATAAAGTACAGGTAGAAAATTCTACGCTTTGCATGACAGCCACTTTTCTCTAAAAACAAGGACAATGCAACAAAGTTGATGCAAACTTCTCGTTCGTAGAATCGTTCACTGAAACTTATTCTAAGCCTAACCCAATAACAGTGTCTCCCTAAGATTTGAAACGATCCATTTCCTTTCCTAAATCACATTTTCGTGTACTTTTGCGTTCCATTTAAAGCCTCAAATCATTTTTGATTCAAATATCTTTTAAATTCAGCTAAAAGCGGACTTTGATTGATACAGTGATTTGAGCTAAAAACATTCTAATCTTGTTAGTATATCGAAATAGCATTTTTGAGACTAACAAAAAAATCATTTTATGCAAAAGAATATATTCCTGCTAATAGCATTTTCATTCACGAGTTTACTTTATCTCTCCGCACAACCCGATAACTGGTACAATCTCGACTACGAAGAAGACAAAGTGCCTGGCGTAAGCACAGAGAAAATGTACGAAAAACTAATACAAGGCAGAACAGGAGAAACGGTCATCGTAGCGGTGCTGGATTCGGGCGTTGATCCAGAACACGAAGACTTAAAAGAAGTAATGTGGGTAAATGCCGATGAAATTCCCAACAATGGCTTGGATGATGACGACAATGGCTATGTGGATGACATTCATGGATGGAATTTTTTGGGCAATGCCAAAGGAGAAAATGTCCAATATGACAATTTGGAAGTGACACGCATCTACAGAAAATTGCTCCCAAAATTTGAAGACCGCGATTCGACTTCTATCTCGGACAAAGAACAAGAAGAATACGCGCTTTACTTGGAGACCAAAAAGGCAGTAGAAGAAAACCGAGCAAAATACAAAGACGCAGAAATGATCAAACCCTTCTATGATGCTTTGACGGCTTTAAGAGCAAAAATCGACAAAACTGACATCACCATTGCCGATTTGAAAGCATTTGAAACCGACGATCCTACTTTGGAACGGGTGGCGGGCGTTTTGCAGCAGTTCATGCAGCAAGGCAACAGCTTTGAAGAAATTGCCGATCAAATAAAAGCCGAGTATGAATACTACAACTCTCGATACAATTATCGCTACAATATAGATTTTGATCCACGTACCATTATTGGCGATGATTACGATAATCCAAAAGACAGAAATTACGGCAACAACGATGTGGAAGGTCCAGATGCCATGCACGGAACTGCTGTATCGGGTGCGATTGCAGCAGTACGAGGCAATGAAATTGGTGCGGACGGGGTTGCGGAAAATGTTCGCATCATGTCAGTACGTTGTGTACCAGATGGCGATGAGCGTGATAAAGATGTTGCCAGTGCAATCCGATATGCGGTGGACAATGGCGCCAGCGTCATCAATATGAGCTTTGGAAAGGGCTATTCTTGGGACAAAAAAGCAGTGGATAAAGCGGTGAAGTATGCTGCCAAAAAAGATGTACTGCTGGTGCATGCGTCTGGCAATGATGGAAAAGAAAATTCCTTGCTCAATAATTTTCCGAACGACACTTACGAAAAAAAGCCGCTTTTTGGAAAACAAAGTCCCGACAATTGGATAGAAGTGGGTGCGCTGTCTTGGCAGCCAGGTGCAGAAACTGTAGCGAGTTTCTCTAATTATAGTAAAGATTATGTAGATGTATTCGCGCCTGGTGTTTCTATGTATTTACCGACTCCTGACAACAACTACGAGACGGTGGACGGCACGAGTTTTGCTGCTCCTGTGGTGGCTGGTGTAGCGGCTGTTTTGCGCTCTTATTTCCCAGCACTCACCGCCGAGCAAGTCAAGCAAATTATCTTATCTTCTTCTATGAAACCAGACGGTAAAGTACAACAGCCTGGCTCTGGCGAATTGGTAGATTTCAAAGATTTGAGCGTTAGTGGCGGTATGGCGAATGTTTTTAATGCTATGTTGAAAGCAAGCAAGACCAAAGGAAAAAAGAAGTCTAAAGCGAAGAAAGAAGTCATTTTGCCATAGATATTACAGCTGTTTGTGGGCACTAGAGAAGACCTCCAAGCTTTGATTAAGCTTGGAGGTCTTCAATATTTTAAATTAGTTTATTATGCAAATAACGGGTATAAGATTCTGAGGTATTTAGATTTACTAAATTTTGGAAATTTAGCAAATCTTCTTACTACTCTTCTAAGATTGTAAATAATTGACAGCAAATTGATTAGATATTTTGTATTAATTCATTGATAATCAGTATTATGCCTCAATTTGTAGTTCGTTGGCAGCGATTTCTCCTCTGGAAGATTTTTACCAATCAGGAAGCGAAAAACATCATTTTTGAACCCAAATTTGGGAATTATTCTTGTAGTTTAGAGCAAAAAGTGACATTTCTTAATCCTAAATTAGCCTCAAGAAATCAGTAAAAATTTGTGTTTCCGTCCACAGAGATTTGTTAGGCATACTTTGTTGAGAGATTTCAGGAGCTTTATTCAGCTTTAGTTTTTTTTATTAAAAACTTCGTACACGAATAATCCTAAATAAGAAATTGCTGGTTCGCGGGTTTGACTTCTCGCTTCTGACGTTTGACCTCTAACTATGGAAATTTATAAATCTTTGATAATGAATATTTTACTTCTAACTGCTCGAATCCGTTTTTTTCTTTCTAAGTCTTCCCATCTGAAAAAGCCAATACTTTTCATCTTTCTATTTTTCACACTCTTTGCTTGCGAATTGGTTGATATCGGTGATGTACAGCCTAGTGGTACGGAAGTAGGTGTGCGTCCCATTTATGCAGATGCAGAAAACTGGAATGAAATTATTGTTTTGCCGCCTCAGCCCATTGGTAACTTGGGCAAGATATACTATTACGATCCCTATATCTTCGTCAATGAACGGCTGAAAGGCATTCACGTAATTGACAATAGCGATCCCTCCAATCCGATTCCACTGCTTTTTATACAAGTTTTTGGCAGCGAGGATATTGCTGTGAAAGATGATATTTTGTACGTAGATAATTACACCGATTTAGTCGCCATAGATATTAGCGATTTTGATAATATTACGGAAGTAAGTCGAGTGAAAGACCTGTACTCTAAGGATTCCAAAGCTTATCCAGAAGGCTATAGTGGCTTTTTTGAATGTGTGGATGAATCAAAAGGCATCGTGATTGGTTGGGAAGAAGCAGCGATAAGTAGTGCGGAGTGTATTCGATAGCATGAGTTATATTTTCTAATTTTAACTGCAAGAAATTTACAAAGGAGTAAAATATTTTATTAAAAAAGTAAGTAAAAAATGCTCAGAAAAAAAGTCTGTGTGTACTCTCAACTAGGAGGCGTCACAAAAGCTTGCTCCCCTTTACAGATGTGCTAAAATTTACGATCTTTGCAATGTTAATTTGATTACGGATAACTTGCAATTGTCCTTTGTAATATGAAAAAACTATACAATCGCGTCAATAGCGAAGAATTAAAGCAATTGATGCTACAAGATGCGCAAAAGCGCGTAACGCTTTCCTTTTATCAATATGCACAAATCGAAGAACCACGAGTGTTCAGAAACCAACTCTATCTAGGATTGGATCAATTAGAAGTTTTTGGTCGTATATACGTTGCCGAAGAAGGTATTAATGGACAAATTTCTGTTCCAGCAAAACATTTGGAGGCACTTCGAGCGCATTTGTACCAAATTGATTTTCTCAAAGGCATTCGTCTTAATATTGCTATTGAAGACGACGGGAAATCCTTTTATAAACTCAAAATAAAAGTGCGAAAGAAGATTGTCGCGGACGGATTGGATGATAGTACTTTTGATGCCAGTAAACGTGGGATAGCCCTAGATGCAGTACGTTTCAATCAATTGGCGGATCAAGAAGATACGATCATAGTGGATATGCGCAACCACTACGAGAGTGAAGTGGGCTATTTTGAGAACGCTATTTTGCCAGATGTAGAAACTTTTCGTGAAGCACTTCCTGTAGTGGAGGAAATGCTTTCCGACCAGAAAGACAAAAATATTATCATGTATTGTACAGGAGGCATTCGATGTGAAAAAGCAAGTGCTTATTATTTACACAAAGGCTTTGAGAAAGTCTTTATGGTGGAAGGCGGCATCATAGATTATGCTAGACAATGCGAAGCGCAAGGATTAGAGAATAAATTCGTTGGGAAAAATTTCGTTTTCGATGAACGAATGGGAGAACGAATCAGTGAGCGAGTCGTTGCCAAATGCCATCAATGTGACGCAGCTTGTGATACGCATGTAAATTGCGCGAATGATGCTTGCCATATGTTATTTATTCAATGCGAAAGTTGCGCCGAAAAATACCAAAAATGTTGTTCTACAAAATGCGCCAATTTCAATCAATTAGCGGAAGAAGAGCGTCTTAGGTTGCGAAAAACCATGAAATTTAATGGTACTAAATTCGGAAAAGGTCGCTACAAGGCAACGAGAAAGCAACAACAATTGGAAAGCTAGTGTTTTTAACGAACCTTTTGTGGCTTTTTGCGGTCTTATTGCTTGACAAGCGAAAACTCAAATATCCCTCAAGATTCATTTACAACTATTCCTACTATGTTCAAATACATCGGTTTAATTCTAGTACTAATTATCTCTTGCACGTTGATGGCACAAGCACAAAGCACGAAGCAAGATTCTAATTTGGTACAATTTTCTGGCTTGGTACTAGATGGTACAGACGATCAGTTGTTTCCAATTCCCTACACGAATATACTTGTCTTGAAAAAAGGGCGTGGAACTTATACCGATTTCAAAGGCTTCTTTTCTATCGTGGTGGAGAAAGGAGATACGATTGAGTTCTCTGCAGTAGGTTACGAAACGGTGCGTTTTGGCATTCCAGTCGATCTGAAAGAAAACCGATATTCTATGGTGCAATTGATGACCGAAGACCTAATCAACCTGCCTGAAACAGTTGTTTTTCCGTGGCCCAGCCGCGATCACTTCAAACTGGAGTTTCTGGCTATGGATGTAACACCAGAGTTACAAGAATATGCTGCGGAGAATCTCGCTTCGCAGACCTTGGATCAATTGCGTGAAAATGTACCTAAAGATGGACGAGAAAATGCAGGTTACTACCTCCAACAGCAAGCCGCCAAAAACTACTACATCGGACAAAACCCACCTATGAATATCTTCAATGTAGTCTCTTGGAAAAAGTTTTTTGATTCATGGAAAAAGGGAGATTTCAAAGAGAAAAAGGAGGAGTGATTGTTGTATTGTTGAGCAAAAACCACCCTGATTCAATGACACCATGATATACAAACTCTATCAAGTAGATGCCTTCACCAATCGGCTTTTTAAAGGCAACCCTGCTGCAGTTGTTCCACTAGATCAATGGCTATCAAATGAAGAATTGCAAGCCATCGCTAGTGAAAACAATCTATCCGAGACCGCTTTCACCATTCCAAAAGGAGATGATTTTGAATTGCGTTGGTTTACACCTGCTGCCGAAGTGCGCTTATGTGGGCACGCAACTTTGGCGACCGCTTATGTGTTTTTCCACGAGTTAAATTATAATCGAAATAATATTCGCTTTTACACCAAAAGTGGCTGGCTGAACGTGAGAAAGGAAGGCGATTATTTGTCAATGGATTTTCCAGCGGATGTCATTGTGGAAGCAAATCATCAAAAGATAATCGTCCAACAAGCACTGAATATTGATGCAATCAAAGCATTATATGAAGGCAAAGACGACTATTTGGTCATCCTTGAAGATCAAAGTGCAGTCGAGAAGGTACAGCCTGATTTTAGAGCAGTTGCAGCGATTGAAAAAAGAGGCGTTATTGTTTCTGCCAAAGGAAAAGAAACGGATTTTGTTTCGCGCTGCTTTTTTCCTAGATACGGCATCGACGAAGACCCCGTGACAGGTTCAGCGCACACTACTATGACGCCTTATTGGGCAAAAATGTTACAAAAAAACACCCTCACTGCTAGACAAATCTCTAAGCGAAGTGGTGATTTAATTTGCAGCTTTCAAAAGGATCGTGTACTGCTCAAAGGGCAGGCTAAATTGTATATGAAAGGAGAAATATACATAGATCAATAAACTGCTACTTCCAAAACATGCTCATAATAAGCTTCGTATTGTGGCAAAATATTAGAAATATCGAAAAGTTTAGCTTGTGCTAGCGCGTGCGCACGAAATTCTTGGAGGGTTTCGTCATTATTTAGAATTTTAATGGCATTGTGCGCCATCTCCTTGATGTTGCCCGCATCGCTCATAAAACCCGTTTTGCCATGGATATTCACTTCTGGTAAACCACCAACATTGGAAGAAATTACGGGAACTTCACAAGCCATTGCTTCCAAAGCCGCCAAACCAAAACTTTCCTCTTCCGAAGGCATCAAAAACAAATCAGAAACGGCGAGTAATTCTTCCACGGCAGATTGCTTTCCTAGAAACCGGACATCGCCATTCAAGTCCAGTTCTCTGCACAACTTTTCTAAGCTGTGCCGTTCTGGACCATCACCAATCAGCAATAATTTACTTGGAATAATCTCTCGAATACGCTTAAAAATATGAACAACATGATCTACGCGTTTCACCTTTCTAAAGTTAGAAACATGCGTGATAATGCGTTCTCCTTCGGGTGCAATTGCCTTCTTGAAATGATCTTTGTTAAGTCGGCTAAAACGCTCAAAATCAATGAAGTTATAGATAACTTCAATTGATTTATCTATCTTGAAATTGGAATAAGTTTCCTGTCGCAATCCTTCTGAGACTACGGTCACGCCGTCCGATTTATTGATTGAAAATTCTACAACGGGTGCAAAACTGGGGTTGATGCCCACAAGCGTGATGTCCGTTCCGTGCAAAGTGGTAATCACTGGAACGTATTTTCCATGCGCCAAGAGAATTTTTTTCGCCATATAACCAACCGCAGCGTGCGGAATGGCATAATGAACGTGCAATAAGTCCAAATCTTCGTACTTCACTACATCCACCAATTTACTGGTTAGTGCCGTATCATAGGGAGTGTATTCAAAGAGCGGATAATCAGCATCCGTGACTTCGTGGTAATAGACATTTTCTTGAAAACTGGAAAGACGCGCAGGGCGTTTGTAAGTGATGAAATGAATTTCGTGTCCTCTTTTTGCTAATCCCAAACCAAGTTCTGTGGCAACGACTCCACTACCGCCATAAGTTGGATAGCAGACAATACCTATTTTCATGTATGTTATTTGTGCTGTTGTGATAAGTCAATGGAGAAATAATTGTCAGATTATTATGACAAAGTAGTATTCAACAGACTAATACATCAGAATGCAGGAATGGTTGAGTGAAATGCAATAAACAACAGAAATAAAACAAGTAGAAGCCAAACATGGAAAGGAGCATTGGTTTTTACTACAAAAAAAGGCTGTTCATATCAGACTTCCGTGAAGAAAAATACAAACAGCCTCTTACAACTGTTAGACAAATTCTCTCTTAATAGTATGTTTCAATATATATCTTAAAGATGCCTGAGCATCGTCGTGTAAGCTCAATTTCCTACATCCTCTTTTTCAAGTATATATACCTTTTTTGTCTAACATCCTTTTGCTAGCTTCCAATTTGAGTTGAATCTGTAAAAAATACAATTCCTCCCCCTACTACGAAAGCGCCTAAAGCGATGTAAAGTACTAACATGGCAATTAGATTTTAAATGATCCCTATAAAAATAAATAAAATGAAAATATATCCTAAAATTATTCACATTAGGCAATACGAAGCAAAGATGCCACATAGTAGCATAGCTCAGAAGTTGCACAATGTAATTAGTCGTAAAGCAACTAGTAGATATATGTCCTGGGAAGGAATAAATTTACACTGAGGAATAGTTTGAATAAGAATGGGTAATCCTAAATTTGGAATGTCTTAAGTTTTCTCTTTCACAAGTATGACGCTAATATATGTCATAAGTCATTAAAAAACCAAAAAAAGAAAAACAAATTTTGTTAAAGTTAGAAATTACCCAATTGCAGGTAGTGAATGACTAGAATTCACAAATTAATTATTCTGATTGAATTTAGTTGTTTGCTTACTGGCATTTAGTCTCACTCTGCAAAGGTCATGGAGGTTTCAACTTGACCTATTTTCTCAATATAGCATAGACACTCACGTTTCGCTGAAATCTATGGTTCTTTGAAAATTTTTGTGATCTAGCTGTACGATTTCAGGAAATAACATGTTCTTTTTGTCTTAGCACAAAAAGAACCAAAAAAGCCAAGACTGAATTTCTTTTTTAGCGTTGCAAAAGCACCAAAAAGACTAAACA
>JBCCRX010000045.1:0-24863 GCA_039201015.1 Bacteroidota bacterium
GAAATTAGTATATAGCTTGATTTCACAAATTTAATTATATCAAAGATACATAAAACACGTCAAAACAGAGTTAACTTATTGATTATCAGATATTTAATTTTTTGTAAAAATCGTGCTTCAAAAATTAAAACATACTCTCAGGTTTTCGGACTAAATTCAAATTTGACAAATCTTTACAAGACATTAGCGGTAAAGGATAATTTTTTCATTTTATAATTTTTTTGATTTTGTTTTTTCCGAAAGTATGTTGCAATAAAAAATTAACGCGAATTTTTCAGACATTAACTTGCATTTCTCTGCAATATCATTTAATATTGTATTGTTATTAGTATGATCCTGAGTAATTACCATTTCCAATTACTCTCCTTACTATGTACTTATCGACTTGACAAAGAACTGTATCAAATGACTGTACGAATTGTGTTATTGATTAGACCCGTTACCGAATAAGACCATTAATCTGCACGTTTACCAACAGCCTTTCATACTGTTGATGTTTCAGAAACACTAGTTTGCTTATATTTATAATTGATTCTAGCAATTACAAACATACTTTAAGACTTCGCAAGAAGAATAAGTTTATCGCTTAACTGTATGTGCTTATGGTTGACTGTACCTAGCTATGTGTTAGGCTAAGTTAACATTGCGACTATCATATAGTATAGAGCGACAGTTTATTCATATGTATGTATTTGTATATATGAAGAACGACTTACTCAGTTTGGTTTGCAGCATGTTGCAAGCTGAGGCTACTTTCTGCTGCCTGATAACAATGTAATTACGGAATGTTTTGCCCTCATTATTTCATGTACTTAAATGCCCTAAAATGATAGGAAATTTGCTTCGTTTTACAGCCGATTATTTAGTGAATGCTGGTGTGGGACTCACTGTTGAAAGTATAGGTCTTGGAAACATCTCACAAATGGATGGCGATGGAAATTTTGAAGAAATCACCATTTCTTTAGTAAACATAGAACAAGATGCACCGCTTAGGAACAATCCTAGCTACACTCGAATCTCGGACACAGAAATTAAACGCCATAATCCCTATGTTGTGCTAAATCTGTACGTATTGTTTACAGCATATAGAACTGGTGATACGGCTGTGATAGAGCAACAACTCAATGACATAACTAGTGTCATCGCAGCATTCCAGAAAAAAAACGTATTTACTTCGGCAGAGCTTTCACTACCCGTTGAAGGTAATCTCAAAACTGAAAAAATCATCTTTGAACAATACAGTATGAGCTTTGAACAACTGAACCATCTTTGGGGCATTTTAGGTGGTAAATATCTGCCTTCGGTCTTGTACAAAGTGCGTTTGATGTGTGTATTTGTGGACGAAGGAGAAGAAGCTAGCGTAGTAGAATCCATCCAAAGAAAAGAAAGTGTACTCAACTGAGCCGATATGACCTATTTTTATGACGTATTGTTTTCGATTAAGGTGTCCGTAGAAGATCAGCCTAATGTTGCTTTTACCATTTCACCTACAAGCGACTGTCGCGCTCAGCTTTCAGCAGCGGGATTGATTGTGAAACAAACAGAACGGGGCTTTGCGGTAATTACAGAGAAATTTGGTGCAGATTTAGCTAGTGCTGAACCGATCAGAAAAATCAAGTCGCTTACCGATTTTGTCTTTGAACTTAGGATAGATAGCTTTAGTAAATTAGCTAAGATCAAGCCTTACGGGCGCAAAATAACAGAGATACTACCAAGCTTTGTTGGTAAGTCTAGAAAGCTGTATTTCAATAACTTAGATGCTTCTTTCGATATTGAAGATACCAGACTGTAATTAAGTGCAAGCAACAAAGTGAGCGATGCAGATTTCTGCTCTGTCACACTCAATCAATTTGGCTACACAGAAGGCAGCACCAGCACAAATAGTGGTGATCTTTTGAAAGAAGTAAGTCCGAGTGGCGCACAGATTGTACCCTTTGCCCTAGAACCTATTTTCACAGAAAATGAAATCGTTCGCTTGAGTAATGGTGCTTATCAAGTGCCCAACAACACGAACGAAATCATCTTTGCACAAGACCATTTGGTTCAATCAAATGTCATCGGCATCATCCAAATATTTAAAGATGAAAATATAAACTACAATCAATCTATTGAATACAAAATTATTTTTGAAACCTTCGAAAATGTATAATAATCATGCTTAATTTGAATACCCTCGCGACACCGGGTGTCTATATAGACGAAGTGTCTTTGTTGCCGCCTTCGGTTGCGGCGGTAGCTACGGCAATACCTGCTTTCATTGGCTACACCAAAAAAGGAGAGCAGAATGTAGCAAAGCGAATCACTTCTTTCGCTGAATTTCAAGAAATATTTGGTGGTGCTTATCCTGATATTCCTGAAGTGACGGTTACTATCACAGATACAGGAGTGGATAAATTCGATGACTCTACCCCTCCCGAGCACGAGTCTTTTACCTCTAATAATCGTACGATTAATGCAGTTGACTCACTAACGCCAGTACACAATTTATACTATGCCATGCGATTGTTCTACGATAATGGCGGAGGGGATTGTTATGTCGTTTCAGCAGGTGCTTATGGCGGAACAATATCAGCTTCTGATTTGGAAGCTAGTGTAGTTGTATTGAAAGAGGAAGATGAACCCACCATTATTGTTGTGCCAGAAGCAGCAAGTTTGGATATTGTTGGCATCAATACAGTTTTCATGGCAGCTACTACCCAAGCGGCAGATTTGAAAGATCGTTTTGTATTGATTGATGTCCCTCAAGCGGAAGGTAAAGTACAGGAAGATGTAATAGATACTTTTCAAAAAGATATAAGTATCGGTGATCATCCCCAATTTGCTGCTGCTTACTATCCGATGCTGGAAACAACGATTGATCTAGCCATTGCTGGTATTGAAGATAAAGTGAAGATCGTTCATGAATTAAAGACAGAAGACGGCGCTGCTTCTAAAATAAATGAAGGAGATCCTAATGAAGGAAAAGGAGCGTTTGATGGTAAATCTTTAGCGGAAATAGGGAATGATTTGCTTGTCAAGCAAATAGAAAATGCTGTGAACAATATCTCGCTCATCTTACCGCCTTCTCCCGCCATAGCTGGCATTTATACAAGGGTGGACAACGACAGGGGCGTTTGGAAAGCACCTGCCAATGTATCTATAGCTAGAGTGGTTGCACCAACAGTAAAGATCACAGACGATACGCAAGGAAGCATGAATATTGACCCCAATGGTGGAAAATCAGTCAATGCGATTCGTGCATTCACAGGTCGTGGTATTCTAGTGTGGGGAGCGAGAACGCTCAATGGCAATGACAACGAATGGCGCTACATTTCCGTCCGCCGCTTCTTCAATTTCGTGGAAGAATCCGTCAAAAAAGCAAGCTATCGTTTTGTCTTTGAACCCAATGACGCTAATACTTGGAACAGTATGCGCGCGATGATTGAAAATTTCTTGACGATTCAATGGAATCAAGGTGCACTACAGGGTGCAAAAGCAGACGACGCTTTCTTTGTGCGGGTAGGACTAGGACAAACAATGACGGCACTAGATATTTTAGAAGGACGCTTAATCGTAGAAATCGGAATGGCGGTAGTTCGTCCTGCGGAGTTTATTATTCTTCGTTTCATGCACAAACTGCCTGAGGCTTAGTCCTTCTATTTTCAACAATTATCAAATTTTAAGGTGGTGCGTAAAATGATTCACGCCGCCGTCGTTTCAGCCTAAAGCAGACAAGTCCTACGACGGTGTCGGTTTAAGGTATTCATAGCAATACAAATTTCAAAAACAAAAAAAATATAAAATCATGGCATTCGAATATCCATTGCCCAAGTTTCATTTTCAAGTGGACTGGGGTGGCACGCAAATAGGATTCACCGAAGTTTCGGGTCTAGATGTCGAGACCGAACCCATTGAGTATCGCCACGGTGCGAGCAAGGAGTATTTTAAAACCAAACAACCTGGCATGACCAAATTCAGCAATATCACGCTGAAACGGGGTACTTTCCAGTCAGACAATGAATTTTATGCTTGGTGGAATGAAACCAAACTCTTCCAAGAAGGCAATTCACCTGGTTCTGCTTATCGCAGGGATTTGACGATCAGTTTACTCAACGAAAGTCACGAACCTGTAGTGGTGTGGAAAGTAAAACGTGCTTGGCCCATCAAAGTACAATCCACTGATTTAAAAGCAGACGGCAATGAGGTTGCCATTGAATCCATGGAGTTGGTGCATGAAGGTTTGGTGGTGCAGAATGAGTAGGCTTTGGCCTAGTTGAAGCGATTATTTAAAGGTGATCGCTTCAACTGATTAGTCTATTCTAAATCAACAGATAAACAAATCACCAAATAAACAATCAATGGCAACAGCTACCGAATACTATCCGCCCGTCGGTTTTCACTTTCGAGTGGAATTTCAAGATATAGAATCACAAACAATTGATACTTACTTCCAGGAAGTATCAGGTTTGTCTTTCGATATAGAAACAGAAACCGTCAAAGAAGGTGGTGAAAACCGTTTCACGTATCAATTGCCTACGCGTACAAAATACCCAAATTTGGTGTTGAAACGTGGCTTATTTACAGATTCTAGCCTTATTTCTTGGGTAAACGATGCAGTGGAGACGATGGAAGTACAATTAGCAACAGTAATTGTTACGCTATTGAATGAACAGCACGAACCCTTGCAAAGCTATCGTTGTGTGAATGCGTGGCCACAAAAATGGTCGCTTTCCAATTTCAATGCGCAAAACAGTGAATTGGTAGTGGAAACACTAGAATTGGTGTATCAATATTATCGAATTCAATAAAAAATTTGAGATGCCAGTAGAAATTTTTGAGATGGTAATCAGGGCAAATATAGGGAACAGTAATAGCGATACGGATTCGAGTGAACAAAAGCAAGACGAAAAAAAGCAGAAACACTTGTCCAGTAAAGAAATAGATGAACGCATCCAAACATTGATGAATCGCAAAAAAGAACGTTAGTTATGTTTCCAAATTTAACAGGAGGATTATCCAGTTTATTGAGTATTGTTCCATTGCCAGGGAAAATGACGATTATTCCTTTGAAGGATACTGCACCGATTCCTGTACCAGCAGGGCCACCTTACGTAGTCATGTTTAATCCAGAGACTATCTCTGAAAACCAAGCGTATTACTATACAGATGAACAAGAACCAGGTAGTGGAGGAGCGGTACAACGTTTTAAGGAAGTTCCCCCCAAATATTTTAGCTTCGAATTTTTGATAGATGGTACAGGAGCTAGTGGTGATAAGAGAGAGGTTACAGCAGAGGTAGAACTGTTCAAAGCCGCTGTAGAGTTAAAGGGAGAATTTCATCGTCCTCCCTTCCTAGCCCTAATATATGGTTCTTTCATTACTACCTGTGTATTGACCAAAATGGATGTCACCTACACTATGTTCAGAAAAAATGGAACACCTTTAAGAGCAAAAATCAAAGCTAATTTTGTAGGACATACTAAAAAATTACTCAATCTATTAGTCAGTAATTTCTTGTCACCTGATTTAACTAGAAGAATAACGACCAGAGAAGGAGATACGCTACCTCAATTGTGCAATGCTGTTTACGAATCTCCAAGATTTTATATTGAAGCGGCAAAAGCGAATGGATTGACCAGTTTTAGAAAATTAAATGTGGGGCAAGAACTTACTTTTCCGCCTATCAAAAAATAGTGAATGATTAATATAAACCCAAGTCAGCTACTACCGCCGCTTCCCGATAAAACGGATGTCATTACTTATACCATCAAAGTAAATGAAGAGGTTATTTCGGATCAGCTAGAAGTGATGCAGATACAGGTGAATCGAAGTTTCAATCGGATTCCCTATGCTATTCTTAGGGTGCTGGAAAGTGATGTCTCGACTCAACGCATGGAGGTGAGTGATCAAGATTTGTTGTCACCTGGCAACAAAATCGAAGTTGCAGTAGGCTATTATTCTGATGAAACTACCATTTTTAAAGGGATTATCATTCGCCATGCTATTAAAGTTAAAAGTCAAAAAGCACCGTTAATCGAAATCGAATGCAAAGACGTCGCCGTGAAAATGACCGTTGGAAGAAAAAATAAGTATTTCTTTAACAAAACAGATGGCAGTATTATAGAAGAAATTGCTCAATCTTATAAAGGCGAGATACAAACAGAAATAAAAGGAGCAGATGTAGAACACCCTCACATGGTACAATATTTCGCCACAGATTGGGATTTTGTACTCACGCGCGCCGATGCTAATGCCCTTTTGGTTGCTGTTGTAGATGGAAAATTGTTTGCCCAAAAACCTGATTTTAATCAAGCTGCGAAGCATGTATTTAATTACGGCAGTTCCCTATATGAATTTGAAGCAGAAATGGATGCCAGAGACCAATATCCTGCAGCTAAAGTTGCTAGTTGGAATCCTGCGGAGCAAAAAGTATTAGCGGCAGAAGCAGATGCTGCTGGTTCAAGTGTTTTAGGAGGGAGTGGAGGACTAGGAGGAGCAATAAGTAAAATAGGAAATCTGGTGGCTGATCTACGAGGAACAGGCGTTAATACGGACTACACACAAGTCATTGGAATCGGTAATTATTTAGCACAACATTCAGGCGTTTTTACCAATCAAGAATTGCAAGCATGGGCAAGTGCCCAATACCAAAAAAGTACACTTTCTAAAGCCAAAGGGCGCGTTCGCTTTGATGGTGTCGCAGATATTTATCCAGGCGATTGTATGGAATTGCAGAATGTGGGTTTGCGCCATACTGGTAAGGTGTTTGTCACTGCTATAAAGCATGAAGTACAAGAGGGTTCATGGTTTACAGAAGCCCAATTCGGATTGCCGCATTGTTGGTTTGCCCAAGAGTTTAATGACATACAAGATCGGCCTGCTGCAGATTTATTGCCAGGTGTATGTGGATTGCAAATTGGCGTTGTCACAAAAATAGAAAATGATCCAGAAGGGGAAGATCGCATACTCGTCAGAATGCCATTAGTAGATAATGGTGCGGAAGGGGTTTGGGCAAGAGTAGCTAGTCAAGATGCTGGTTTGGGAGATGATGGTGTCAAACGTGGTGCATATTTCCGTCCTCAGACCAATGATGAAGTGATACTGGGCTTTCTCAATGATGACCCTAGAAGTCCTATTGTGTTAGGAATGTTGCATAGTAGTAAAAATCCATCTCCGATCACTGCCACTAGTGCCAACAATGAAAAAGGCTGGATTACACGCAGCGGCATGAAAATGTTATTTGATGATGAGCAAAAAAGCTGGACAGTCGAGACACCCGATGGGAAAAAAGCGACTGTGAATGATACGGATGATGTCATCCAATTGGAAGATCAGTATGGTAATAAAATCATAATGGGCAGTGATGGTATTACGATTGATTCTGCTAGCGATTTGAATTTGAAAGCGGCAGGTGATGTGAGCTTGGAAGGCATGAATGTCAATCAAAAAGCCAATCAAGAAATGAATATAGGCGGACAATCCAAAGCACAAGTGAAAGCCGTGGGAGATGTCGTCATCAAAGGAACTTTTGTAAAAATTAATTAGAAGGAGCGGTCAAAAGACAGAACAGAGCAGTCAGATCAACGAATCAACAATTTAACAAATCAACAATACATCATGCCTGGAGCAGCAAGAGTTGGAGATATGCACACTTGTCCATTGAGCGATGGACCGAAGCCACATGTAGGTGGACCAGTCCTTCCAGCAGGGGCGATACCGACAGTGCTTATCAATGGACAAATGGCAGCCGTCATGGGAACGCTATGCTTTTGTGTAGGTCCCCCTGATAGCATTGCTATCGGTTCACCTACGGTAATGATTGGGGGAAAACAGGCAGCGCGAATGGGCGATACGACTAATCATGGCGGAAGTGTCACTATGGGCAGTCCAAATGTAATTATTGGTTGACAAGCCGTCGAACAAACAATTAAACAAATCACCAAATCAACAGTAAAAAAAATGCGCCCAAGAGATAATTTTTTAGGAACAGGTTGGGGTTTCCCCATAACTTTCACGAAAGACAGTGGAGAGCAGAATTGTAGCGTGCGAATGGTGCAAGAAGTGGAAGACATACAAGAAAGTTTGACGATTTTATTCAGTACGCGACCAGGCGAACGCGTGATGCGCCCCGACTTTGGAGGTTCGCTAGAAGAACTACTGTTTGAACCTGTCAATGTGAGTTTGATTACCTATGTCAATGATTTGATTCGCAACGCGATTTTGTATTATGAACCACGCATTGATTTAGAGGACATCAATATTAATACAGATGAAGCATTAGAAGGCAAACTAAAAATTGAGTTGGTCTATAGTGTACGAACCACCAATTCGCGCTTCAACTATGTGTTTGATTATTACAAACAGGAAGGAACAATTGCGCCTGTTTAGATCACATCACATTTGGTCATTAGCATTTAGCGGTTAGCTAGAGTCAATCTAATTTAGACATTAATTCGGCTTATAAATCCAAAATAATAACCAATAGCCAAATTACATACATCCTTGAAACAACAAAGAAAATGAGCAGCATATCTCGAACAAGAAATCCATTGATTCATAGTGGCACGAGCCAAGTGGAGCGATTATTGCAATCACTCACGCCTTCTGCTTTCAAGATAGATGATCGTTCGATCAAAGATTTGCTGCATGCGACTTACCAATACGCAGCCTGCCTGCACTATTATGACGAAAACAATCAGCAAAAAGGAAACTGGCAATGCTTTTGGAAAGTAGAAATGCTGACTTTTTTGGCGCACCTCAGTACTATTGATGTCAATGCCATTGTGCTAGGCTACGAAGCCATCAAAGAAGAACATCACGAGCTGGATATCAGCAACTTAGCTCCAGAAGAACGTCAAGCCAAGAACAACGAATACCTGCTTGCACTAATTGATTACCTGCGAAATTTAGCTTTGCGAATAGAGGAAATGGTAGTGTATTTACCTGATGCGCTCCCCATGAAGCAGGAAATTATTGCCCTGATTGAAAAAGATACCTTAACCGATACCGAACAGCTCGCTAGTGAGTTGGCACAATTGGTCAAATTTCACAAAGAAGCCTACAAACAGGTCAATAATACACGTCTGCCAGCCAGCGAATACGAAGCCTTTTTCAAGTCCTATTGGGGCATTCCAGATCGCCTTTTTTTCGATATTGAATTGGATGCAGACAGCAGCTACCAAAGCAATGAGCAGGAAAACCTAGACCAGCTACTCAAAAAATTTGAACAGACGTTTCGCAAGATTAAAATGCGCGCCAATTATTGGTTCGATCTCAATATAGATACCCCACAATTGCGGCAGCCACACGTCGCGCTGTTCCTGACTTTCCTACGTTTGTTCGATCATGCGCGCAACAGCTTGAATAATCTAACTAAAAAGCACCTAGAGTTTTACTACGAAAAAATACTTTGTCTCGACACGCGTGCCGCTGTTCCTGACGATGCACATCTTATTTTAGAACTCGCCGCTACGGTAGATCAGCATCTGATCGAAAAAGGCACACAGTTCGTAGCGGGCAAAGACAAAGACGGTAAACCACTGCTTTTTCAGACGCTAGAAAACTGGTTTTTGAACAAAGCTCAAGTCAAAAATATCAAGACGACTTATCTGGATGTTTGTGGGGTGTTTCGAGATGAAAATGGCAATCAGACAAAGAAAATATATGCCACGGACGATGTCAAAATCGCTTACAAAGAAGGTACAGAACAGCCCAATGAAAGCAAAGACTGTTGGCGCAGTATGGGCGATGATGCGGATTTGCCCGATGGGGAGATTGGTTTTGCGATTGCTAGTCCGCAGTTGATTTTGAGGGAGGGGGTGCGCAATATTAAAGTTAATATACAAACTCAATATTTAGACCTTCGAAGCATACTAGATGCCTTTTGTTTGTCTGTAAGCACTAAAGAAGGCTTTGTAGAGGTATGTAAAGCAGATAATCTAAATCCTGATGTCAATAATGCTTCCTTTGCACCTTCGTTGGGTAAAATCAAAATAAAATTAGCCCAATTAGAAGCGGCGAGAAGAATGGTAGCAGATTTTACTACGGATGTGGGCATGTACGTTCCTGATATAGCCGATCATCCAGATGTCTTAGCTATTCATCAGTTGGTACAAGACGAAATTCCTTTTCTCTCAAAGAATATTTTCTATCACGCCTACACGATTATTCATCTTATCAATCAAGAGTTACTTCTTACTCAAGTGGAGGAGCATGTGGGAGAATTTAAATTTTACAGGGCTTACTGTTATTGGTGCTTGGCAAAGACGTATGCGCCTCCATTTAGTAATAACAATATAGATACCAATCTACCTAAACTAAATGCTGCTGGACAAGTCATAGGGACATTTACGATAGCAGAACTCTACGAAGACATTGTTACAAATTTAAAAGAAGCTGTTGATATTGTGAGTACGGAAGTTGACCGCACGTCTGTACACAGATATACGGTACTCAGCTTTTTGGGAAGAGTATTGATGCAAATGAAGGACTGGAGTGCTGCCAAGAGTATTTTCGATGAAATTGTAGATTCAGGACTCTACAGTTTGGAAACTAACATTACCGATGTATTCTCTAACAAGTTCTCAGAGGAAGTCGTTTGGCAATATTCTTTCGATAAAATCAAGGATGAAAAGGAAGTAGCAAATTTTTCGATCTACAACTGGTGGGAAGAACCGCAAACGATTTCTAGTCGTCGAGCATTTGCTGTTTCTGAAAATGTTTTTGTGCTATATGAAGATGGAGATGCTAGATTGGAGCTGTTTGAGCTTGACAATACTGCAAATGGACTGAATTGGTCAAATAAATATTACTGCCATAGTGATTCCGAAATTGTCATGTTTCGGTATGCTGAAATTCTGTTGAACCTTGCCTTGTGCAACCTACAATTAGGCGATGATGCTAATGCTACAGAATTAGTAAATCAGATCAAAGTGAGATCAGGTTTAAATGCTGCTTCAGTTATTAGTCTTAATGATCTGCTAGAAGAGCGAGTCAGAGAATTGGCATTTGAAGGAGATCGAAAAGATATTTTACAATTGACTGAAATAGAAATCTTTGCACAAGGATTGGGAAGAGATTTGAATTGGGACAATGAACTGCTTTATTTTGATCCTCCCGAGCTAGCTGAAGGTACTGATTTCAATAATTTACTCACAGAAGAAGCCGTTTGTAGTGAGCTTTGCTTCCAAACTAATTTGAAACCCGACTTTCTCCCAGTGGAGCGATTAGGTGAAGGTGCTACAATGTCTGATGCTAGTGAATGGCCAATTCTAAAAGTTTGTTTAGATGCTCAATACCCTGACTTAACAGGAGCGTATGCTACTTTGAGAACCATCAAGGTGAGACAAATTGACATTAAAGTAGCAGTAAAAGGTATCAAAGAAAATTTAATTACGCAAAACGATCAAGGTGTATTTACAGGTATCCAAAAGTTTTACCCTTTCGGTGCAACGCCTGAAATTGGAGATCATTTCTACATTGGTAGCACAGAAGTATTCCAAAAAAAAATAGATCAATTGGAACTCAATTTTGATTGGATTGATCCACCTAATTTCTTCAATCACTACAGAAACTACAACTTAGATACACCAAATCCATTGGTAAATTTCTCCTTTTTAGAAGATGCCTTTTTACCTACAAAGGTAACTGAAAATCAATTCAATAGGAGCAACTCAATTTTTATTTTCTATCTACAAGGAGTTGGCATCACAGGGATAGTAACAGATGATAATAATACGCCTTTAGCAGGAGTTGAAGTACGCTTAGAGAACCTTTCTACCACAAGCGATCAGGCAGGAAGATACGCTTTGGATACCAATTTGATTGTAGATTCAGAGGGCAACGGCATTTCTTTTACAAAAGAAAATTATCTTCTAGTCGCAAGTGAACAATTCCCTCCTATTACTCAAGAGAGTCCTGTGGTCAGCTTAAATGTTACATTGAGTCGTCAGATTAGCGAAAGTTTAGTTGAATTCGGACGTATCCGTCCTTCCATTGAATTAAATAATATATTTGATTCCAGAGATACAAGAGAACAAGATTTCGAGGCTTATCGTCCACAATTAAATAGGGGATTTTTACGTGCTACTTTGATAGAAGAAGATTTTCTCCATAAGGAATACCAGAATGTATTGATCAGAAGCACCATATCGCTAGCTAATGAAAATCCAGAAGATGATTTGTCACTCCCAAACCTCCCTTACACACCAGCTACTAATGGTATCACTTTAGATTATACCTCTAGTCAAATAATTACAGGTGAAGAAAATAGAGGAATAGATAATTATTTTCATCTGTATGCTTTGAAGGGCTACAAAAACGTACTGCTACCAGCAAAAACCTCTGACTTTTGCCTTTTTCCACAGTATAAGCAGCCTACATTTGAACCCAGCCAAAACGAACTCGCCAACGGTAACCTCTACATCGGCTTAGAAAACCTCACGCCAGGCTCTAATCTTTCCCTGCTGATCCAAATCAAAGAAGGCTCGGAGCAAAACCCTGATGTAGAAGTGCCAGAAGTGGTATGGTCGTATTTAGTGAAAGACAATGAATGGAAACTGCTTTCGCAAAGTAAGATATTGACCGATACAACCAATGGATTGAAGAAGACAGGAATTTTCCGATTGACGACACCGAATGAGATGTCTAATGAGACGACTCTTTTTGAAGGGAATTGTCATTGGTTGCGGGCTTCGGTGGTAGAGCAGCTCTCCAAAAAGGATGAGAATGGTAACTTGGAGATGGATGAGAATGGCAAACCAATAAAAATTTCCTCTCAATTTGCTATTGGATTACCAAGCATCATCGACATTAAAGCGCAAGCTGTACAAGTTCAATTTTTAGACCAAGACAATGAATTAAGTCATCTGGCGCAGCCACTGCCTGATAGCACAATTCAGCAGTTGCTGATTAGCCAATCGCAGGTGAAATCAATTGAGCAACCCTTTCCTTCGTTCAATGGGCGTTTAGCAGAAGAAGGCGATGCTTTTTATGTACGGGTGAGTGAACGATTACGCCACCGCGACCGAGCAGTGAATATCTACGATTACGAACGCTTGTTACTGGAGCGTTTCCCTAAGATACAGCGCGCAAAATGTTTAAATCACACCAAACCAGGTTCGCTCAATATCTTAGAAGACCCCAATACACAATTGATTGACACCGAACTTGCGCCAGGCTATGTGACCGTGGCGGTCATCCCGAAATTCAGTGAACGCAAGGGAGAAGCAGCTACCGAACCTCGTTTTTCGAGAGGGGACTTGGTAGATATGGAAGGCTATCTGCGAAGCAAAGCCAATCTTTTTGTGGCAGGCAAAGACCGATTCAATGAGCATTATCTGCGAGTGGTCAATCCGATTTATGAAGAAGTACAACTGGTGTTTAAAGTACAATTTAAAACAGGAGAAGCCCCCGAAAGTCGTCGTTTTGAGCTAGATCTTGCTTTGAAAGGCTTTCTATCGCCTTGGCTTTTTGATAAGGCATATGATATTCCTTTTGGTAAGGGGTTGAATCGCTCTAACATTATTCATTTCATTGAAAATCAGAGCTATGTAGATGCAATTGCGGATTTTGAAATGATACATTGTGGCGAGGAAGTTTCAGGAAATGAGATTGCGCCGACTACTTCGCGCTCTATTTTGACAAGCGTTATTGATGAAGATATTGATCCTGATAGCACTGATCATGCTATTGATGTTGTGGATAATATATGTAATTGATAGGGACAGGCATCAAATGTCTCAAAGGCATCCGATACCTGTCAAACTAAAAATATAAAAACCCAATATGGATACCACCATAACAACGATTTCCAAATTCGCGCCCGAAGACATCAGCATGGACTTCGAGCGACTGCGTACCGAAGGCATTGAGCATTTGGAGGATTTGGCGACTTATATTTGGACGGATTTTAATGCCCACGATCCTGGCATCACGATTTTGGAGGTGCTTTGCTATGCCATTACCGATTTAGGCTATCGCGCCAATTTACCGATTGAGGACCTTTTGGCAAGCAATGGTGGCAGTCTAGCGGCTTCTTTTTTTCCTGCTACGGCGGTGCTGCCCGTTTGCCCAATTACCCAAAATGATTATCGCAAATTGTTGATTGATTTTCCTGGTGTGCGGAATGCTTGGGTAGAAAAGGTGTATCCTAATGAGGTGGAATTATGGCTACAAAAGATAAAAAAAGACTTACCTAATAATTTCCCTTTCATCGCGGATAATGCGGCTTTGTTAGATCGCCTCTTACTGGATCAGTATCATGAGCGAACCTTTAACTTAACAGCAACTCAGTTAGAAAAAACATTGGAAAAATATGAGCTTACCGATGAAAAAATCTCCTTAGATGACTTTACGAATGTATTGAGCGTAATAAATTTGGCTGCGAATTTTGATAATATTGAAAAATTAGATGCACTTGAAGCCTTTATAAAAGAAGTGCTCTGCCAACACAGCCACTTTGAAACCAGTTTAACCCAAGAAGAAGACTACCAAAAAATCTGCCTCAACGGCCTCTACCGCATCTGCATCGACACCCATCAAGACATAGAACCCAACGGCAAAGCCGCTCGAAAACTGATTGAAAAAATCCAAAAAGGTTATACGGATAGCAGTACTAATAAGCATTACAAAGGCTTATACGAATATCGAAATCTAGGAGAAGATGTACACGATATTCAAATTGTCTCTAATCAAAAAATTAATCTCTGTCTAGATATCAGCGTGGTAGAGGATGCTGATGAAGAAGAAGTAATGGCAACCGTCATCTTTCGTTTGCAGGAATTTTTCACGCCTTCCGTTAAGTTTTACACTTTAAAGCAACTGCTCGAAAAAGGGCATTCGTGCGATGAAATATTCAACGGGCCACTACTTTGTAATGGATTCATAGATGATGAAGAACTGGAAAAAGCAGTCTTACCCAAGCGCATTCGCCTCTCAGATTTGTATAAAATCATTTTGGATACGCCACAGGTATTGACGGTAAATAGTTTGAAAGTAGCTGATTTTCAAGAAGGTACAAATGATACTACTTTTCCTGAAGATGACAAGTGGTGCTTCCCTAACGAAGATTTTGCAACAGCAGATGGCTGTCCCATTAAGCCCATTATTGAGTTGCGAAAATCTAAGCTCTGTGTCGTCAAAAATGGAATTTCAACCGAAATCAGAGAAAACGATATTGCCGATCGAATCAGTTTATTGCGTTTGGCAAGTCGCAATTTAGTAGGTAGTAGCAGCAATGAAGTCGAAATACCGACGGGCACTTTCCGTCCTGATTTAGCGGATTATTTGAGTGTGCAATATGAATTTCCGCAAAATTATAAGATCGGCGAAAATGGTGTTTCCGACCAGGCAAGTCCGCTTCGCCAAGCACAAGCCAAACAATTACAAGCCTATTTGCTCTTTTTTGATCGCTTGCTCGGCGATTATTTACAGCAACTGAGTCAGGTGCGCGATCTGCTTTCTGTTCATCAAGATGCAGACTCAGCTACTTATTTCTACCAATCGCTTTATGAAGTACCAGGCATACAAGCATTGATTAATGATCCTGCTTTAGATCAAATTCAAAGCGAAGAAGACTGGCAAAACTACCAAAACAAAGAGAATGATTACATCAAAAAACTCCAGCAAATTGTAGAGACACCCGATATGCGCTTTAATCGCAAAGATCGCATTATCAATCATTTGTTAGCACGTTTTGGAGAGCAATTCACTGCCTACGCTACTCAAATTTTCAAAACTAGACAACATCATCTCACCTCCAAAGCAGATTTCCTGAAAGCCTTGCCACAATTGGGATTGGAACGTGCGAAGGCTTACAATTATAAAGCGAAAAAGGAAAGTGGCGAAACCGATGTTTGGGCGGAATCGCAAAATGTGTCGGGTCTAAAAAAGCGAATCTACAAGCTGCTAGGCTGGGGTGATGCGACCACAGAAAGTGTCTTCAACAATCCAAGCTATCGTCTTGATGAAGAACGAGATGCTAGCGGCAACTTTCCACGCTATTTTTTAGTGCTGAATAAATTGAATGAGGAAAGTCGAGCGGAAGAAAGCCTACTGCGAAGTGAAAAATCTTATACACGAAGACAGCTCAATAAATTCGAGAAGAATCTAAAAGTTTTAATCAATAACATAGAGGAGAACGACACCTATTACAGTGTAGAGCAAGATATGGAAAACTCCAATCGGTACTGGGTAGAATTTCATGCTCCTGCGTCCGAATTGGAATTTAATGAAGACACAGTACTACGCAGTACTTCGAGATCAGAAGAAGAAGCCCGTCTACTCCTTGCGCGCATCAAAGAACTCGTCAACGTAGAACTCAAAAACAATTTTCATTTGCTGGAGCACATCTTGTTGCGACCCAACGATTCAGCAGATGCTTTGCTAAAAATGGCTTATACCTGCGATTTGCAGTTCGCGCCTGTCGATCCTTACTCTTTTTGGATCAGCATCATTGTGCCTGCTTGGAAAGGACAGTTTCAAGAGGAAGAATATCGCAATTATTTTATGCAGTTGGTGCGTCGGGAAACACCTGCACACTTGGCGATTTGCTTCCGTTGGGTGGAATCCGAAGATGCGATGGAGAATTTAGAATATGACTTGGAACAATGGCGAGAAGCATTTGCTAAATGCACGGTGGATGAATGCGATGTCACAGAAAAAGCCAAGAAATTGGTAGCGGAACTCAATGGATTGCCTTGTGATTGTTATTGTTTTTCTCCAGGAAATACTTCACCAAAATGCTAGAATAATATGAATACGACGGTAAATAAAAAACTGACTTTGGAGCGGCTACAAAAGGAAGATCAAATCATACGTTTGTGCTTGATTGGTTCTGGTATCGTGTGTGGCTTGGAACTGTGTGTGGACGATAATTTTGGCATTCAGGTGCGCACTGGAAATGGCATTACTTCCAATGGACATTACATAGAAATAGATCGAACCTACACGCTGCGCTATTATCGTTCTTTTAAAAAGGAAGGCTATCCGTTGTTTGAGCAAGCTAGCGAAGTTTGGGAGTTGCTGGAAAGCCCAGAAACAGATGCCGAGTCCTTGCATCCACAGAATGAAGAAGAAGGCATGAATCTATTTCTGCGTGAAAAGGTAGTGCTGCTTTATCTATCACCTCAACAGACAGCAGAAGGAGATTTGCATCATCAATTGCACTTTTTGTTGATGTCACAAGAAGATGTGATGCACGCGCTCCGTATCGGTCAATTGGCGACTCGCTTGCTTTGGGAACGCTTGGATGATGACAACGATTTTATTTACAATTCAGACTACAATCCCGATGATGAACGACCAAATATAGACATTTTAAACCTGAGTAGAAATCCCGCTTATCGCTTGCCAGAATTGTATTTGCGTCGTCTTGGTTTCAATGATGGAGATGCTTTCAATTGTCCAGAAGACGTAGATATTGATGCTTCGGTTTTCCCTGAAATTGGAAGTTTACAGCAACTCTATGATGCTTACTGCCCAATCATAGATGAAGCTGCCATGGCTTTGGATGCTGCCTTGAGGGAACTGACGAGTACTTTTGGGAATTTGATGAATTGCAAAGATCAAGCGCGCGTCACAGCTTGGATAGACGAACTCTGTTTGAAGTGGGAAGCCTTTAAAATGGAGCAGGCAGAAGCAAGCACCCCAGATAGTTTGATTCCAGACAAACGTTACTACATTCAATATTTCTACGATTGGATGCGTGATCTGATTCAAGGCTATAATGAACTGCGGCAAGACTTGATGAATCTTGTTAATGAATGTTGTCCGAATCCAGATGAATTTCCTAGACATCTTTTCCTCGGCATCGCATTTCGGCATGAACTTTCTCGTCAGCCACAACCCTTGCGTCATCATTTCCAACAACCACCCATTTACAATGGAAATGCCGACCGTTTACAACGCATTCGCCTCTATTGTTGGCGCGAATTGATGATGATTAAAACCTTTTACTTACCCGATTACATCCAAAATCCAAAAATCAATACGAATGTAAATACCGATTTAGAAGAGTTCCTTGATTTTTCTAAAGTCAAAATTACGCCAAGTCGCTTTTACGATGCGCCATTAGCAGAGCAGAGCATTCCGTTTTACTATCCACTCAGTTGGGATAAACATTCTGTCCACTATTTCTGGAATTACGAGCGCACCAAAACGAGTTCGACCGATCAATTGCTGTCTTATCACGCCGCTGATCTGGAAGGGGAAAGCTATACTTTATTGCCGAATGCGGTGCGTCCTTTGCATTATCGCTTGGATCGGTATTCATTTTTTAGAGTGGAGGGGCATATTGGGCAAAATTTAGCAGACATAAAATCTACGCTCTCTTATTTAAAGCAAAAATATAATCTGCCGATAGATGTGAAGGACGAAGCTATTTCTAATCTAACCAAAATTCATTCCTACACACCTCCACAAGGAGGAGCAAGCGAAAGTTATATTTCTTTTAAATCAAATTTGCTTGGCATGGAACATCTAGCTGGTACAAAAGAGTACGGCACATTTTATCTGATTCACTCAGGTAATCCCGAAATAGTTATCGCAGACTTCTTTTTGCCTAATTGTAAAAGGGGAATCGTGAATCCAGATTTGGGTGGAATACCTGGTGAATATGATCTAGTTGTTCCGCTCAAAAAAGAGAATGATTTCTCTATTGCTTCATTAGGCAAATCCGATGCAAGCAATAAAGACGACCTCACCAAAATAAAAGGCATCGGACCAAAATACGAGCAACAACTCAATGACTTAGGCATCTACACCTACGAACAAGTCAGTAAAATGACCAATAAAGAATACGAAGCAGTAGATGAACTTTTGGGCGGCGTGAAAGGAAATGGGAAACGCTATAAATGGGCAGAGCAGGCGAAGAAGCTGCTTTAGAATGATGAACTCCGAACAAGGAATAATGAATGAAGAAGTTGCTAATAGAACGTGTACTTTCTTTGCAAAATGAAATAACATACGACCTACAAAGAATCCGTTTGATCCGTTAAATCAGTGTCTAAAACAAAAAACTTGAAGCAAGAACGACATATCATCCGCAAACAACTCATTGAGTTGGAACTTCCGAGCAAGGAAGGCGCGATTGCACTGCAACGTAAGGTGAGCCGTTTGTATCAAGAAGAAGTCGTAAAGCAATTGGAACAAGTTTTTGATGGCTTGAATCTAAATGGACGAACACTGCGCATTCCAAAACTAGAGATTGATTTAGGTACGATTGCGCCCGAACAAATAGAGCGCGTTTTTGTGGAGAAATGTACACAAGAAATTCAAAAAGCGATAGAGAAAGCCGCCCGTTCCATAGAAGGAGAAGCAGCAAGCGATTGGTCTGTTTTTGCAGCGCAAGATGCGATAGATTGTTTCCTTCATTTTTTGGAAAAAGGTGTGCTGCCGTGGCAAGCTAACTTTAAGAAGATAGAAGCATTAGAGGCGCAAGTACTGGAAGTATTACGTCCTCAAAAGGAAATATTGAATCAAAAAATAGTTCATGCCTTGCAAAAGCGACCTGCTACTTTACAGCGCATGATACAGCAATGTTCTATCTCCTTTTTGAAAGAACTAGCAGCAATTATTTGGAATTTTTCGAGGGAAAAGCAGCAAGCTGTTCAAGCTCGATTAGCGACTTGGCTAAAGCGAGAATTGAAGATCAAAGAACAACAAGCACTGTATAACGCGATCTACCAACAGCTATTACAAAATAAGAAGATTACAGCCGTTGAGATACGGCAATTGGAGCAAAAATTGATGCTAAAGAATATTTCAGAAAGCGCAGAAGCAGCACTCCAAAAATTGATCGCTCAGCAAATATTGAAACACCAAATCTTAGAGATCAATCATCTGAGCACAATGATCAAAAAGATCGTTCAAGAAAACAAAATAATTGATAGGCAAGTACTTGACAAAGTCCAAGAAAAGACTGAACTTATAAAAGAAGTGGATGCACCACTTGAAACGCAAGCAGCAGAAGTTGAAAAAAGCGATGCAATACAAACAGAAGAAGCACATTTCATCGAAAATGCAGGTTTGGTCATTTGCGCCTATTTTCTAAACCCACTCTTCAAAGGATTTGAATGGGTGGAAGAAGGAGCGTTCAAAAGCAAAGCCCTGCAAGAACGTGCGCTGCATCTGACGCAATACCTAGTGAGTGGAGAAGAAAATGTTGCTGAGTTCTTGCTGCCGCTCAACAAAGTGCTATGTGGCATCCCGATGAACCAAAGCATTAACCGACAGCTACAATTGAGGGAAAGCGAAAAAGCAGAGGCCCAAGATTTATTGCAACACCTCATACAGCATTGGACGATTTTAGGCAATACTTCCGTAGAGGCATTGCGCAATACTTTTTTGCAGCGCAAAGGTAAATTGACCTACGAAAAAGCCTTTTCTTCTTGGCTACTCCAAGTCGAAAAAACGGGCTACGACATCTGTGTGGAACGCCTGCCATGGACGATTTCAGTGATTAAATTGCCATGGATGACGGAGCGATTGCAGGTGGAATGGATTTAATATTTGTCAGAATCAGGATTTTCAGGATGCTAAGATTCACAGAATTATGTTGCATGGTATTTTAAAAATCCTGAAAATCCTCAAATTCTGCAAATCCTGTGAATCCTGATTCCGACAGAAAACAAAAAATTATCATGCGTACAACGACTAAACATCAAGAATCTTCTTCCAAAGCGAAAAGCAACACCTTCTTTTCGCCCACTACGATACAGCCCAAACTCACCATCGGGCAACCCAACGATAAATACGAGCAAGAAGCCGATGCCATGGCAGACCAAGTGATGCGTATGCCACAAGATGGCATTCAGCGCGCCTGTGCAGAGTGTGAAAAAGAAAAAGGCATCCAGCCTAAGTTAAAGCGCAATTTTTTGAGTCTGAAACGCAAAATACAGAAAATGGGCGGTATGGAAGAAGAGCAACTGCAGATGAAGTCCAACATTCAGCGCATGGAAGGCGAAGAAGAAATGCTTCAAACCAAACCACTGATGATGAAATCAGAAGGCGGCGGTGGCGTAGCAACTGCTGCTTTGACTTCGCAATTGAATAGTTCCAAAGGCGGCGGTTCACCCCTGTCTGATTCTACGAATAGCTTCATGAGCAATGCTTTCGGTACAGATTTCAGTAATGTCCGAGTGCATACCGATAGCAATGCCATTCAGATGAATCAAGGTTTAAATGCACGAGCATTTACGCATGGCTCGGATGTGTATTTTAATAAGGGGGAGTATTCGCCAAATTCTGATAGTGGGAAAAGGTTGTTGGGGCATGAGTTGACGCATGTGGTGCAGCAAAAAGAAAACTTAATTCAACGCAGAGAACGTTCTGCTAATACTTCGGAAGAGGATTTGGAACAGGGAGATTGGAGACCCTCTGATCGTGTATTAGGAAACGTCATCTGGCAGAGAGCTAATATTATTAACTTAGCTAATGGAAATGCTAGTGCTTACACCCAGCCACATGAACGGAGGGACTTTTATCTTTGGTTCTATAACTACACATCTGGTTTAGGCTATGAGACTAGGTGGGCATTAGCTGCCTATTTAGTAGCAAGTGGAGCAGCACAACTTTCCTATGGTTCGCCTTTTTCCAATGATGTTCAGATTGCAGCAAGAAGAGGAAATCAAGTTATTTTTGATGATGTTTTTCCCAAGCTTCAAGCACTGCTTAATGAAGGTCCTTTAAGAGGAGATGCTGCGGTCGAATGGGACGCGAAAACGTTAAGTGAAGAACAGACACTAATCCAGTCTATGTACGATGATATGTCCCAAGAAACAATAGATGAATTTGCAGGCTATGCACGCCAAGAAGGAGCATTGGCTTGGGCGGGCAAACAAGCAGGTTTTGCTGCGCCACATCGAAGAGGAAGATTTCATAGACAAATGGACATGCCAGCGTTTAGTGGAGACATCATGGATATTGATGATAGATTTGATTATGGAATGCGGCTTGCCGATGATTTCAGTACACATCCTAGCCCCTCTTCTCCAGTTCAAAGACCAGAAGCAAGGGAAGCATATCGAAGTGGTAGTGCTTTTGATAGATTAGATAACCAAATCGGATTACATCGCTTAGATGCTGAGTTAGATGATTTCAATGTGGACGAAGAAAGAGTAATTGACATTATACAAAATCTTACTTCTTCAGAACAGCGTCAACTAGGAAATAACAATCAACGCCTTGAGTTTATAGCCAATGCACTTAGTGAGGCAGAGTTTAGCCAAGCGATTAGCGGAAAGGAACGCATTCCTAGCTGGGTAATCAGGAGGATAAGGGCTTTAATCTAAGTTCATAGAGAATTGAAGCAGATAAAAACCATGCCTGCTTCGACCCCAAACCTAGATGCATAGAATCAATAAACACAAAAACTCCAAAAAACAAAAAATTAAAAAAATAGAATAATGAAAGCCACTCGTTCATACACCAGCGATAAAAAGCGAAATAAAACAAACCTGTTTTTTAGTCCTAGCAAGCTACGTCCCAAAACTGTTTTACAGACCAAATCCTTGCAAAGGAAATCCGAAGGTGGCGGTATCGCAACTTCTGCCTTGGCTTCCCAACTCAACAACTCCAAAGGCAGCGGTTCGCCTCTACCCACTTCCACGAATAGCTTTATGAGCAATGCTTTCGGTACGGATTTTAGCAAGGTGCGTGTGCATACCAGCGACAAAGCTATCCAGATGAATCAGAACTTGAATGCTCGCGCTTTTACGCATGGCTCAGATGTCTATTTCAATAAAGGAGAATATGCCCCAAATTCTTCGAGCGGGAAACAGTTGTTGGCACACGAATTGACACATGTAGTACAACAAAATAGTAGTGGATCACCAAAAGTAATTCAGCGTGATCCTAAAAAAGGAGAAGATGAAAAAGGAGCTAAAACGAAGGTAGAAGTTGTTACAAAACATGATTTTACAGAAAACAAAACAGAGGCAACAACGAAGCAAAGCGTATCGGAAGAAATAAGTGATGCAGTCAGTGCAGAAGCTTCTGTGAAGACAACGGATAAAGATAGAGCAGGAGCATTGAAAGTTAAAGTCAAGGATAAGAAAACAGGGCTCTCCGCTGCGGTTGGTGCGGAGCAAAAGCAATCTTTTGATCCGTTTGTATCTTCTAAGGATACTTATAGTTTGACTGTAGGAGGAGAGCGTAAATTTTTTGATAAACGACTTGTACTTTCTGCTATGTTTACAAGTAAGATAAGTCCACATAAAAAACCGATCTTTTCGTTTGATGGAACGGCCGTCGTATTCCCTGAAGGTACTTTAACACCTTCTTTTGCCTTTCAATTACTTTCTGATCCCAAAGATGGGGAAACGTACTCCTTCGATGCTGGATTAGAATTCAGAATAACAGATTATTTGTCCACTAAGGCAGGAATCGGTATGGATTTAAAAGATGGTGTAATTGCGCCTAGGGTAGGTGGGGCTGTTGTGTTCAGATTTGGACGTCGAAATTAAAGCGATTAAAGTCCAAAGATTCAATTATAAACTCCCGATCATCCGAGTTTGTAGATTGGATATTATGCCATACTACCAATATCTAAAAAATATCAGTCAAGCAGAGCGGGAACGAGCTGCCGATGGATTGCTATGCTTGAAAAATGCACTAATTGAAGTAAAATAGACAAATCATGCGCTCCCGTCAAAAAAAAGAAAAAAAGCAAACCCACAGCGAAGTCTTTTTCGATAAAAAGCCACAGACCGCTCGCCTGCATGATTTAAAGCAACTACAAGCGGCTTGTGACTACCTGAAAAATAGTAATCCTTCTGGAGACAGTCAGCGTAAACAGATGCGAGGCGTGCAGTTGGCGCAGCAGTTGATTGATCCAAAGATTGAATCGGTGCAGACGATTTTGGCAGTTCTGGAATTAAAAAAACAGCAATTGTTAACAGGGCAGATTTTACCAGAATCAGAAGTCAATACCTTGGAAGACAACACCCGCCGCTATCCGAACGATTACTTTGCACCCGATTACGACAAGGCTTGGATGCACTATGTGAACAGTCTATTGCGAATACCGATGGAGGATTCACTTATCGAAACGGATGTGTATAATTATGTAAATAATTCACCAATAGTTATTCCCGATAGTTTTGAAGATGCGAATGTGGAACGAATAAACACTTCATCCACACAGACGCGCGCTTTAGTGCCCGTGAACAATCAAATTGTACCTGCCGAAGACCATAAGACAGCAACGAATAAGAAGAAAGGCAACTTTTTCACTCGGTTCTTTAGAAGAAAATAAACCCAATCACAATGATACAGAACATCATTCCTGCCCTCCAACAGCTACAAAAAGTGGTACAAGATCGCTTAGGTGCTTACTTCTCGACGAATAAAAGACGAACGCGCAATTTTGAGTTGACACCTTTGAAATTGAGTGATACAGAAGACCCTTTGGCACGTTTTATCCAGTATTATCAACTCAGCACAGAGGAAAGTCTGCTAGTATTGATTGCGCTTGCACCGCATGTACTACCTGACTTCTACGATACGCTAATTGCGCAATACCTGCCAGAGGGCGGCAACTTTCCAGCTTTTGGTGGTGTAAAGGGCGAGCACCGCAGGACAATGCTACCGACAGGAGAGACTGCACTATTTATTTTAGCTGGAAACGATGTGCAGCGACGCTTACAATTGCAAATGCTGTTGAGCAATGAGCATTTTTTTACCAAACAAAAAATACTCTATCTCGACCAAGTAAAATCAGGTGAGCCTTTGATGAGCGGCAAGTTAATCTTAGATCAAGAATATGTGGAAATGTTCACCTTAGGACAAATTTCTATCCCAAAGTTAAGCACCAATTTTCCTGCTCAATATATCTCTACGGAACTAGAATGGCAAGATTTGGTACTGCACGAACAGACCTTGACACAA